>NZ_KV830640.1:0-74558 GCF_001836805.1 Staphylococcus sp. HMSC062A01 | reverse complement strand
AGGTTGACTAGAATTAAAAAAAGCTTGTTACAAGCGCATTTTTAAATCAGTAAACTTCTGCCAATATATATTTATAGCCTGAGTCATTGAATTATGCCCAGGCTCTTTTTAGAATTCAATAAGGTGCTAATTAGCGCTGCCTAATAACTCATTAGATAGCTCTACGACATATTTTAATTTAGTCCATTGTTCTTCTTCTGTGAGTTGATTACCTTCTTCAGTTGAAGCGAATCCGCATTGAGGACTCAAACATATTTGATCTAGAGAGATGTATTGTTGTGCCTCTTTAATACGTTGTTTAATTAATTCTTTATCTTCAAGTTCGGGTGTCTTAGAAGTAATTAAACCTAGTACGGCATAAGCCTCCTTATCAAAATAGCGTAAAGGCTCAAAGTCGCCAGAACGCTCATCATCATATTCTAAGAAAAATCCATGCAGGTGCTCTTTAAATAAATACGGAGCAATCGCTTCGTAACCACCTGAAATTGCCCATGTTGATTGATAATTACCACGACAAATGTGTGTAGTTAAAATTAAATCCTTTGGAAGACCTTCGACAGCATCATTTACTACCTTATATGCTAATTCACGAGCTTGAACTTTTTCTTCATCTGTACGTTGACGTCCTCGAACTTTATGTGTACCGTCAGTCAGACTAGCCCAATATACATCGTCTATTTGTATGTACCTTGCACCTAAATCATAAAAATGTTGCAATGATTGACGATAAGCTTCAGAAATATCATGAGCAAAGTCTTCAATATTTGGATAAATATCTTCATTCAATATGTTAGGGTGGAATAATTGGTTTGGACTCGGAATTGATACTTTTGCGGTAGCGCGTCCATTAACTCTGTCATATAAGAACTTGAAATGGTCAAAGTGGGGATGATTAGGATTATATCTAACTTTATCAACTACTCTTACATTATGGGCACGCGTTTCTAGCCCTTCAAACTCTAGCCCGTGATCAGGAGTGTAACCTTCGACACCATCTAGATTTTCTAAGAAATCAAAGTGCCACCAACTTCTTCGAAATTCACCATCTGTAATACTATGTAAACCTATTTCTAATTGCTTCTCTATAATACGGTCGATTTCCTCATCTTCTATTTGTTTTAGCTCTGCACCACTGATTTCATTTTGATTATATTTAGCGCGAGCGTCCTTTAATCTTTGAGGTCGTAACAAACTTCCAACATGGTCTGCTTTAAAAGGTCTGTAAGTCAATAGCAGTTCCTCCTTTATCAATTTATTTAGAATTTTCAGATAATATAAATATAAACTATCAAATACGAGTATTTTTGTCAATTTTCCCTAAAAATTAATTAGTTGTAGTAAAATAAAATTGAAAATTTTTATATGTTTATGTGCGTAATTCAATTAAAAACGACCAAAGATGACATCAATTAGTTAGTTTAATATAATAATGACAAGGAGTTGGTGGCTTTATGAAAATTAAATATATAGATAAACGTCACTGGCGTCGCCTATTAGAACGTGATTACATAGAAGTTAAGGTAAATAATAATAGATTTAAGGGTATTATTGGCTTGGTCACGATGAAGAAGGTTCGTGAACCTTTAGAGGTGACGGTAGTAGGCCAGAATATAATTGTTGCTGATGACAATTATCAATGGTTGCAGATTTTGCCAGAAAAGAAACGATATAGTATTACTGCAATGTTTGATGATAAAGGAAATCCATTGGAGTATTACTTCGATATCAATATTAAGAATATTACTCAAAAGGGCAATGCTAGAACACTCGATTTATTCTTGGATGTGCTTGTGTTACCATCAACTGGAGAATATGAGCTCGTTGATGAAAATGATTTGAAATTAGCATTAAAAAATGAACAAATCACTAAAAAGCAATATCATGAAGCTTATATGATTGCGCATCAATTGATGATTGAAATCAATGAAAATTTTGATGATGTTAATAATCGAATTTTGTATTGCTATAACAAGATGGTTGGTAAGTTGAAAAAACCAAATTATAATAAGACGTATAAAAAACATATTCAACATCATAAGCCACATGTAAACAAAGGGAAATGATGGAACTCTAAGCCTTTAATATTAGGAGCGAAGCGGAACGATAAGTAAATGTGAAGCATTGTTTATATAGTTTTCGTTTCGGTCTTAAACTTTTTTTGTTGCTCATAGCCATGTTCATGAATAAACATTAGTAGGGGGAAGCTATGAAAATAGAAGACTATCGATTATTAATTACATTAGATGAAACCAAGACGTTACGTAAAGCAGCAGAAATATTATATATTTCTCAACCAGCTGTAACACAACGACTTAAAGCAATAGAGCATTCATTTGGTGTAGACATATTTATCCGTACAAAGAAACAATTAATCACTACCACTGAGGGTGCTATGATTATTGAGCACGCTCGTGACATGTTAAAACGAGAGCGTGTATTTTTTGATAAAATGCAAGCCCATATTGGAGAAGTGAATGGTACCATTTCAATTGGCTGCTCATCATTGATTGGTCAAACGTTATTACCAGAAGTATTAAGTTTATATAATTCACAATTTCCAAATGTTGAGATACAAGTTCAAGTAGGTTCTACGGAACAAATTAAAGCAAATCATAGAGACTATCATGTGATGATAACTCGAGGAAATAAAGTAATGAACTTGACTAATACACACCTCTTTGACGATGATCATTATTTTATCTACCCAAAAGAAAGAAAGAGCGAGGTTTCTAAATTACCTTTCATAGAGTTTCAAGCTGATCCTATCTATATTAATCAAATTAAAGAATGGTATAATGAGAATCTTGGACAAGACTATCACGCAACAATAACAGTGGATCAAGTTGCTACATGCAAAGAAATGTTAGTAAGTGGTGTAGGGGTTACGATTCTTCCGGAAATCATGATGAAAAATATAGATAAAAATATGTTCGAATTTGAAAAGGTAAACATCGACAATCAACCACTTATTCGCTCAACATTTATGAGTTATGACAGTAGCATGTTACAACTCCCTCAAGTTGAGTCATTTGTTACTTTGATGCTTAACTTTATTCGCTAATCATTAGGATAACGTGTAATTAAATAAGAATAGAGGTAGAAAAATGTTTGCAGCATTGTTGCATATAAAAAACTACAAATTATTCGTTGTGAATATGATGCTATTAGGTATGGGGATTGCCATCACAGTACCTTACTTCGTCTTATTCGCGACTAAAGAGCTAGGGATGACAACTAACCAATTCGGTATTCTACTTGCCCTAGCAGCAGTAAGTCAATTTACAGTCAATGCTATTGTCGCTCGCTTTTCAGATACGCATAGCATTAATAGAAAAGTACTCATCATTAGTGCACTAATGATGGGGGCTATTAGTTTCTCGATTTATTTTTATATTCATAATATTTGGTTGTTTATTATTGTATACGCTATTTTTCAAGGGTTATTCGCTCCAGCAATGCCACAATTATATGCATCTGCACGTGAATCCATTAACGTTTCATCTTCAAGAAATAATGCCAAATTTGCCAATACTGTTTTACGCTCTATGTTTTCTTTTGGTTTCTTATTTGGTCCGTTAATCGGAGCGTATTTAATTCAATTTATGGGATATGCTGGACTTTTTGGTGGCACCGTCTTTATTTTATTATTCACACTTGTTTTACAAATCTTCTTCTATAAAGATTTAAATTTATCAGCAAAAGAGCAAGTTGGTGGTACAGCCAATATTGAGAAGACTGCGCCTAATATGCTTAAAGATAAAACACTATTTATTCCATTTATAGCATTTATTTTATTACATATAGGTCAATGGATGTACACAATGAATATGCCGCTATTTGTCACAGATTATCTTAAGGAGCAAGAAGGATATGTAGGAACGCTAGCAAGTTTATGTGCCGGCTTAGAAGTTCCCTTTATGGTTATATTAGGTATGTTATCTGCTAAGTTAGCTACTCGAACGTTGTTAATCATAGGTGGAGTTAGTGGTGGTGCCTTCTATTTTAGTATTGGTGTTTTTGAAAATATCTATGCTATGATGATTGGACAAATCTTCTTAGCACTATTTTTAGCTATCTTACTCGGATTAGGTATTAGCTATTTCCAAGATATTTTACCTGATTTCCCAGGTTATGCTTCAACATTATTTGCGAATGCAATGGTAATTGGACAGTTGTTAGGAAATTTATTAGGTGGTGCAATGAGCCATTGGGTTGGATTGGAGAATGTTTTCTTCGTTTCAGCAACATCTATTTTCATAGGAATGATATTGATATTCTTTACGAAAGATCAAAAATATACGGAAGAGGATGTGAAAGTTAAGTAATGGAAGTTGTTTTATGGATATTAATACTATTATCATTTGTTTTAGCATTTGTAGGTTTAATTAAACCTATTATTCCATCTGTACTTGTGCTATGGGTAGGATTCTTAATTTATCAATTTGGATTCTCTCAATATGGGTTATCATGGATATTTTATGTAGCTATGATTTTGTTCACTGTATTTATTTTAGTATCTGACTTTTTAATGAATAAATACTTTGTAAATCGCTTTGGCGGTTCTAAACTGGGTGAGTATGCTGCGTTAATAGGTGTGATTGTTGGGTGCTTCGTCCTTCCACCATTCGGTATTATCATCGTACCTTTTATAGCAGTGCTCATTGTAGAATTAGTGCAAGATTTTGATTTTGGAAAAGCATTTAAAGCAAGCATTGGATCTGTAGTAGCATTTTTAGCGAGTTCAGTTGCACAAGCGTTAATTATGTTCATTATGGTCATTTGGTTCTTTATAGATGTGTTTTTAGTAGGATAATTAAAAAAAGGTTAAGTCATTCATATCAAAGTGGCTTTGAGTTTTCAATTCGTCTTTTGAGAACATCATTGCGCACGTACGATATAGATGCTTAACCTTTTTAATTTTTATAAAATGCTACTTTACAAGTCTTAGTTCATCGTGACAACGTATTATAAGATAGTATTTGAATCTTTGTTAACAAAATGATGTTGTATATAAAAAGCAATCGGCGTAATGATGGCTGAAATTATAATAAATGACCAATTACTAATAAGAATGTAAGGACCAAAAGCTAAAAATGATTGCGGAATAAAAAAGACATAAAATAGAGCGACTAACAGTAAAGCGATAATAGTGTAATTAAATAACCACACCCAATGTGAATTATTGAAACTTTGAAGTTGAACCGTCTTAAATATGACTAATATAAACATAAAAATAATAAATAAACCTGCTATGACACTAATCGGAAATGTATACAAGTAAACTTCATTATTATCTCCACCAATAAAAAAGCCAATAAAGCCTTTAAAGAAACAAAAAATACCAATTAAAAAAATAAAATTCCTGAAAATATACTTAAATATATTTTGAAACGTTTCATTAGGCAATGATTTAATTTCTTTTTTAGCATGTGCTTTTGGATTATGTTCGAAAAACTCTAATGCTAAAGTACCTTCATTCTCAGCTTCTAATAATCTTTTTAATATACGACTTAGCATTACCTCACTGTCATGCGGATTGACGCGTAAATCAGCGCGGATGTATGTCATATAATTTTCAAAGATTTCTCTATCTGTATTATTTAGGCGCAATGATTTTACATTATTTTCACGTGCTAATTTCGCAGTGGATTTCATTGACTAAGCTCCTTAACGTCTAAACTTATTTTATTTTTAAAAATAATAGATTATTATATGTTAAATATGGATAATCATACCATAGATAAATATAGAATATAATGTATAACATAAAGGAAGTCATTATGCGAAAACTAACTGTTAAAGATATGGAATGGATTGAATTCATCGCAAAGATACAAGAATATTATATTGAAAAGCGAGAAATACATTACAATGCGACACATCTATCAATTGGATTACGTCAAGATATGATTATTCAACGATTAAAGCACAGTAATGATATAATTTTAATTGAATTGAGCGAAGACATACGGCGCTTAATTTCGTTTATTTGGGGGCATTTTGAGGCAGTTCAAGAAAAAGTAATCACTGAGATGATATACACTGACCCTCATTTTCAAGGACTGGGTCATGCTAAGCGTCTAAAGATTGCTTTAGAAAATTGGGCGATTGAAATGGGTGCTAAATCAATTGAAGGTATGGTTGATGCTACAAATGATGCAATGATTGAGTTCAATAAAGCGAATGGTTATGCGATAAGTCATGTAAAAATGCGTAAAGACCTAAGGTAAACAAATGAATAGGTTCTTAATTCATGTTAAAATAATATTACTCATTCGTAATAAAGGAGAAAAGCATGAAAAAATGGTTGATACTTCTACTTTCTGCGACACTTATGTTGTCTGCTTGCGGTAAAAGTGATGAAAGAGCATCATTGGAGAAAGATGTTAAAGAACTTCAAAAAGAAAATGATGATTTGAAAAATCAAAAGAAAGACTTAGAAAAGCAAAAAGAGAAACTTAACGACCAACGTGAAAAGCTTCAAAAAGAAGTGGATGATTCAGTTGCGACAGAATCAGCTAAAGATGATTCGGAAAGTGATGAAAGTGATAGTAGTGACTCAAATCAATCATCAGATAGTGATACATACAAACAGTCTAAGAGCCAAAGTACCACTGAAAATAGCACGTCAAGTAACGAAACGAATACTTCTAAGACAAATGGTGGTAGTGATTCACAGCAATCTAATCCATCTAGTAATACTCAAGAGGGTCAATCAAATAGCGGTGAAAATGCTACAAGTGAACAAAGTAGCTCAGACGATACATCATCAAGTAGCCGTTAATAAAATTACTTAAATAATGAAGGCAATTTAGCCGGCCTCATACGTCAAGTTTGACATGTACGGATGTAGGGTAAACTAAATTTAAATCATTTACAATTCACATTTTAATCATTGTATAAATTAAGCTTAACTACATAATAAAACGTTTAAACATAAACTATAATATTGGAGAGATGACACATGCATGAACAAGATTTTCACATTTTAGAAGGTCGCGAAATCACATTACCTGAATTAGGACGTGAAATAGAAAATATTACTGGACGTACAATTGTTGATTCTACTGGTGAAATCAAACGTGTGGTTGCACACTTACCAAACTTTGAATCTGATACCGACACATTTGTAGCTACATTTAAACTTAACCATCGTAATGACTTTGTAGATGCAACTTTTGTTGCACCTAAAGATCAACGCGATTGTTTAAAAGAGATTCCAGTACACATTGAACTCGTTAGTTATATATCTAGAGGTTAATTAGTTACTCAATCAAATTTAAAGACGGATAAAGTGTGCTATGGTCTATATCCATATCGCACTTTTTACTCATGTATTTCTTTAAAATGGGGTGTTGAAAATGGCTACATATATAGAAACAGAAAGACTTAAATTACGAGATTGGAAGCAAGAAGATTTATTGCCATTTCAAAAGATGAATGCTAATCCTCAAGTGCGACGCTATTTTCCAAGTTTATTAAGTTATCGACGTTCTGAATTAGATATGAAAAAAATGGATGACATTATTAAAGAAAACGGTATAGGCTTATTTGCAGTTGAACTTAAAGAGACTGGCGAATGGCTTGGTTTTATTGGGGTTAATTATATACCTCAAGATAGCCAATACCCATTTGAGGAATTACCACTATATGAAATTGGATGGCGTCTTATTCCAGAAGTATGGGGTAACGGACTTGCCACTGAAGGTGCAACAGCTGTGTTAGCATTTGCCAAAGAAAAGGGGATTGAAGCTATTTATAGCTTTACTGCAGAAAATAATTTGCTTTCTAGAAAAGTAATGGAAAAAATTGGCATGACATTATATGACCATTTTGAATTACCAGAGTTAAGCAAATATCATATGTTAAAAAGACAAGTACGTTATTATAAACAATTATCAATATAAGATTAAAAGCGACATGAGATTGGATGGTTATATTATGTGATAAATAATCACTTTTATAAATATAATAGTCCAAAACATGTCGCTTTATAATTAATCGTATGTACGTATACCTAAGGGTTTAAAATTAAGTAACCCATTAATTAAATCTTCTTTAGAATTATATAAAGGTGCTAATTGTTTATATTTTTCATCAATAAATCCTTCTTCAATCATACTATTTATAAGTTGTTGAAGTGGATTGAAGAATCCATTTAAATTATAAACGGCAATTGGTTTTTCATGAATGCCAATTTGCGCCCAACTATAAGTCTCGAAAAATTCCTCAAGAGATCCAGCGCCACCAGGGGCCATTACAAAAGCATCTGCAAGTTCCGCCATTTTTTGTTTGCGTTCATGCATTGAATCTACAAGAATAAGTTCGCTCACTTTTTGACTAGTGATTTCTTTTTCATCTAACATCTTAGGCATTACACCAATAGCATGTCCACCGTGATCTAATACACCATCTTGAATTGCACCCATAATACCTACAGAACCTGCACCAAAAACTAATTCATAACCTTGCTCAGCCATATATTTACCAAGTTCGTATGCTTCTTTAACATAAATGGGGTCTTTACCTTTACTAGCACCGCAATATACTGCAATTCGCTTCATTATTCTTCCTCCTACAGTTGTTTGATAACTGATTTAAATGCACGCTCAAATTGTTTTTTATCTTCTTTTGAAAAAGGGGGAGGCCCTTTATGACGACCGCCTTGCTTTCTTATCTGTGCATTATTATAACGTTGTTGTAATAACATATCTATGTTACTTGAACGATACAAATGCCCTTTATGATGCATTACAATCTTAACTTTAGATAGTAATAAACTGGCAAGTCCATAATCTTGAGTTATTACAATGTCTTCTGGTGTAGCTAGCTTTACAATTTTATAGTCAACAGCATCAGGTCCATCATCAATATAAATTGTTTCAACGTGATCTGGGAGCACTTTATTTGAGTAATGGCTAAAGCTGCGTAAAATGGTAACAAAAATGCCTGTCCCATTAGTTAATTCAATTACTGAATCAACTACTGGACAAGCATCTCCATCAATGATTACACGTGTCATAAAGCGTTACGCCTTATTGTTATCTTCATTTTTATTTTGTGTAACAACACTTTCAGCTTCATGATCTTTGAACTTTTTCATTTCTTTGATGCGTGCTTTTTCTTCTTGCTTTTGCAATTTCTCTTCTTCTTTATGACGTTTATCAATATTTTTTTGAAGTTTTTTATTCATTTTGTCAGCTTCTTTATAGTTTTTCTTAGCTAATTTTTCGCCTTTCTTCTGAATGTATTCAGGGTCATTTTCTTTTGCGATTTTCTTTAATTCACGTTTGTTGTCGAATTCTTGTTTTTTATCTCCTAAATACTCTTTTGCACCTGTTGCTTTATTCGCAATCGCTTGTCCTGCATTTGTCGTTGCATGAGTTGCTTTTTGTACCTCAGGATGAGATTTAATACGCTTACGTTCTACTACTAGTGGCACAATAATGATTGGTAAAACATTAATCGCCGTTTTAATGATTTTCTTTTTGTCCATACTCGTTGCCTCCATTAGATTTACTATTTATCTTCATTACCCTATGATACATCATACTAAACGAAGGAACTAGCTAGAACCCTTATATTAACTTGAGTAAAACTAGGTAGGTTAAGAGAGTGTCTTAGTCAGCTAATTGACTAAAAAAATCGCCAAAGATTAAATCTTTGACGATGTTATGTGACGTAAAGCCACTATTAGATTGATTTATAATTAACCTGAAATGCCTTGACCAATTCCAAAGCCGAAGTAAAGAATGGCTATAATTATTACCAATACGATTCGATAAATTGCAAATGGTACTAACTTAACTTTATTAATTAAGTGTAAGAATGTTTTGATTGCAATCAAGCCAACAATAAAGGCAGCCAAGAATCCAATTAAGTAAAATGGAATATGTGCAAGTTCAATATGTTGATAGTTTTTAACTAAAGATAGTGCACTTGCAGCTAGCATAATAGGTACAGCCATAATGAAGGTAAAGTCAGAAGCAGACTTATGATCTAACTTCATCAAGACACCTGTTGAAATCGTAGAGCCAGATCTACTGAAACCAGGCCACATTGCTACCGCTTGAGAGATACCAATTACGAATGCTTGAACATAATTGATTTGGTCAACTGACTTAGGATTTTGAACTTTTTTACTATATTTGTCTGCAATAATCATATAAATTGCACCTAAGAATAAACCAATCATTACAGTAGGAACACTAAATAAATGCGCTTCAATAAAATCGTCGAATAACACACCTAATATACCAGCTGGAATCATACCAACTAATACGTGTAGTAAATTTAATCGACGTGGTTTAGAACGGAATTCTTCATTTATTGAAGTGTTTCTATATTTGCCAATATGTAACATTTCGAAATAACGCTCACGGAATACCCATGCCGCAGCAAAAACAGAACCTAATTGAATTACGACTTTAAATGTAAAAGCTGAATGAGGACCTAGAAATTCAGTCGATTTTAACCACATATCATCCACTAGAATCATATGACCTGTAGATGAAACTGGAGCAAATTCAGTTAAACCTTCGACAATACCTAAGATAAGGCCCTTGATAAACTCGATAATAATCATAAGTAACCTCTTTCTTTTATTAAAAATTTAAAATATTGTTGTCTTTCAATATATTGTTGTCAAAATTCACTTTTCTATAATATCATAACGCATCAAATCAACGCTAATAATAATGAGATAACTAATAATTGATTTTATATACAATATATCGCAGTACCTTTATTAATTTACTGATATAACGTAACTTATCGCAACGGACTTAAGGATGAGATGTTATGTTCATTATATTGTCACTGTTTTTCAAAAGATATTAAATGATAAACATTTAAGAACCTTTTATAATAATAAATTAGGTGAAGATAAAGTGAAAAAACTAATGAATTTAGTCTTTAATTATAAAGTATTTCCATTATTTATGGGAATTGTGAGTATGTTCTTAGCAATAACAGTAGTGGTTCAGAATATAAGTATTGCGAGTTTTTTAAATCGAGTGCTTTACAATCATTTGAGTTCTGTAAATTCATTATTGATTATCATATTAATCGTTTTAATTCTTAGAGCAACATTGAATATGATTAACTTAAGATTAGGTGATACGTTAGCTGGCAAAGTTAAACATCAATTGCGTCGAGAAGTTGTTTTGAAAGAATCAACTATTGCTACAGGAACGCAAATTAATATTTTAACAGAGACAATAGACGGGCTATCCCCGTTTTTTAAAAATTATTTGCCACAGGTCTTTAAATCTATGATGATCCCTTTAATGATTATCATAGCAATGTGTTTTATTCATTTAAATACTGCATTAATAATGATAGTTACAGCACCGTTTATTCCACTTTTTTATATCATTTTTGGACTTAAAACACGTGATGAATCAAAAGATCAAATGACGTATTTAAATCAGTTTAGCCAACGTTTTCTTAATGTGTCTAAGGGACTGATTACACTTAAACTTTTTAGACAGACAGCCCACACGAAAAAACAAGTATACGAAGATAGTACACAATTTCGAGATTTAACGATGTGCATATTAAAGAGTGCATTTTTATCAAGTTTGATGCTCGAATTCATAAGTATGCTTGGTATTGGATTGGTTGCATTAGAAGCAGCATTAAGTCTTGTTGTTTTTCATAATATTGATTTTAAAACAGCAGCTATTGCAATTATATTAGCTCCTGAATTTTATAATGCTATAAAAGATTTAGGACAAGCTTTCCACACAGGTAAACAAAGTGAGGGTGCTAGTGATGTAGTTTTTGAATTTTTAGATTCTGAAAATACACCGCTTACTAATCGAGAAATAGTAAAAGAGCAACAAGAATCACTTATTAAGATGCGCAACGTCAATTACCAATATCCTAATAGTCCTTCTTATGCCATTCGTGATATATCGCTCAAGATAGATAAGGGTGAAAATATAGCTATTGTAGGACCAAGTGGTGCAGGTAAAACGACTTTATCAAAATTACTTACTCAAATAGTACGTCCGACGAGTGGGCATGTGTCCTTTAACAAATGTATTAATCAAATTGGAATGCTCAGTCAAAATCCTTTTATTTTTTCAGCATCAATTAAAGACAACATAGCAATGTTTAAAAAAGTTGATGACGACCAAATTCTTCATGTGTTAGAGATGGTTGGGCTAAAAGAAAAGGTTATGTCTCTAAAAAATGATATTCATAGCAGAATAGGTGAAGGTGGAGAAATGCTATCAGGCGGACAAATGCGTCGTATTGAGTTATCAAGGGTATTATTGATGAATCCTGATATTGTTGTTTTTGATGAACCTACGACTGGCCTGGATATAGAGACTGAAACTGTTATCCAACAAGTTATCGCACAACATTTTGAAGGGGTAACGATGATTATGATTGCGCATCGCGATTCAACGATTCGTCAAGCAACGCGACGATTATTTATAAAAGATGGTTACTTAGTTGAAGATGATCAAACGATTTCTGTAAGACTTGAAAAGGGTGGTGACTTAGTGTGAAATCACAAATTCGATTTCGACCTGACAAATATTTAATATTAGCAATATTGACGGGTGTTATTGGGAGTGTCGTTGCATTAGCAATGTTCTTCTTAAGTGGGTACATGGTAACTCAAAGTGCTTTAGGCGCACCTTTATATGCATTAATGGTGTTAGTTGTATCAGTTAAGTTATTCGGGTTTATACGTGCGATTGCAAGATACGAGGAGCGTTTACTATCACATAAAACGACATTTACAATGTTACGAGATGTTCGGGTTCAATTTTTAGAAACATTAATCCCTAGAGTACCTAATTTATATCGCCAATATTCATCTGCTGATTTATTGACTAAAATGATAAGCAAAGTCGAAGCTTTACAAAACATCTATTTAAGAGTCTATTATCCACCGGTTGTCATTGGTTTCACAGCAATTATTGCAGCAGTAACATTGGTATATTTTAGTGTTATGCATGCTATAGTTATCATTATAAGTATGTTGTGTTCACTTTGGCTTGTACCGTGGTTGAGTGCCAAACGTGCAGGTAAATTGAAGCAACAAGTTGAACAACAGCAACAAACTACGATTACCCAATTTTATGATTATAAAGAAGGCTATGCTGAGTTAAATCGTTTTAACAATGCAGAAGCCTATCGTGAAGATTTAATGAACGCATTAGAATCGTATGACAAAATGCAATCGAAAGAAACGAGATTTTTAACTTTATATGATTATATGCTAAATATAATCGCAATGATCGCGATATTTGCTACCTTAGCATTGGGATTTATTCAAGTTAAAGAAGGACAATTAAATGTTGTGTATTTAACGAGTATTGTTTTGATGATGTTAACTTTATTCGAACAAACAGTGCCTATGAGTAACTTTGCATATTACAAAGCAGATACAGATGAAGCGTTAAATAGTTTAAATGATGTTCTATCATATCCAGTAGATCAATCTAAGCAATCATTGGTAACAAAACAGAGTAACGTCTACAATATTAGGAATGTATCGTTTAGTTATGAACATCAAGAATTACCAACGTTATCCAATATTAATTTAACTGTTGGGAAAGGGGAAAAAGTAGCGATTGTTGGACCATCTGGTTCAGGTAAAAGTACATTATTACAAATTATGAGTGGTTTGTACGATATCGATGAAGGACAAGTTTCTCTCCATGGTCAGAACATATCACAACTAGATGAAGACATTCGCTTTGAAAAGCTTAATGTTCTTTTACAATCACAACAATTATTTGATGGTACATTACGTTACAATATGTTCTCTAGTAAAAGTGATGATGTCATTCAACGTGTCTTAACGAGCCTCAATTTAGGCTATCTAGATTTAGAAAAAACAATCACTTTAGATGGAAATACATTATCAGGTGGTGAGATGCAACGTATTGCATTAGGTCGACTTTTTCTAAAAGGTTCCCCAATATGGTTATTAGATGAACCAACGACTGCATTAGATGAGGATAATACTAAACAAGTGATGCAATTGATTGATGAACAAGTTGAAACATTGGTTATTGCAACGCATGATTTAAAATTACTGCCATATTTCGACAAGATAGTTGTTCTTATTGATGGACAGATTAAAGAGCAAGGGAGTTATGATGAACTAAGTCATGGCAACCATTATTTAAGTCGTTTATTAAAAATGAATTAGACAATGTTTAAATATACGCATACGTTGCCTTAAAACGAAAAACCTGAGGTATCTGTTATAGATAACTCAGGTTTTTCGTTATTGATAAATATATAGTAATTTGATTCGAAACGAATAACTTTAATTGGCTTAGTATTAGCATGTCATTTTACTTTGACTCGGTAAAAGCATTGATGACTTTTCCCAATAGACGATTGAGTTCATGTACTTCATCATTACTTAAAGAAGAAGCATTCGCGACTTTTTGAGATGCATCGCTTAATTCAGGTTTGATTTTTTCGCTTTTCTCAGTAAGATGAATAAATACTTCACGTTGATCAACTTCAGATCGTTCGCGTTTGATGAGGTCAACTTGTTCCATTCTTTTTAATAAAGGTGATACAGTACCAGTATCTAAAGCTAGTTCTGTAACTACCTTTTTAACATTTACAGGAGATTCATCCCATAAAATACTTAGCACTAAAAATTGTGGGTACGTAAGATTGTACTTTTTAAAGACTTTATTTGAATAGTAGCGATTAACTTGTCTTTGTGCATTGTACAAACTAAAGCAGAGTTGCTCTTTCAAATTATGTTGTTCAGACATTAAAGTTCTCCTCCAGACATTCTATCCGTCTCTCTATGTTTCGGATTAAATTTCGTCTATGTTGTATAAAATATAACTTGCAACACACTTCGTCTCAATGCCATGCTAAAATTAAAGTATGTTTAAATTCTAGAAGATATTTCTATTTTAATCAAGTGTAATCTAAAATAAATACATATATTATCATATTCAAATTAATTTTAAAAAGAAAAGAGATTTTAAAATGATAAATAATAAAAATGAAAAAATATCAATTACAATCGTAAATGGCTTTTTAGGAAGTGGTAAAACTACATTTCTAAAACATTATATAGAGCAATTATTAAAAAAAGATGAGAAAATAACAATTATAATGAATGAATTTGGATCTTTTGACGTTGATAGTTTATTACTTGGAAATGATGTTTCTATTCATTCATTAATTAATGGCTGCGTATGCTGTGATTTAAATAACGATTTAGTTAACCAATTAAAACAGTTGATTGATCAAACAGATACGAGTCATATTCTTATAGAAGCAACTGGTTTAGCGCATCCCCTTGAGATTTATTCGGCTTGCCAAGACCCTACAATAATAAAAAATATTCACGAACCAACAATTATTGGTATTGTAGATGCACAAAGATTCACTAAAAAAGAAGTCTATAGTCCTTCAACAACTCAGTTATTAGAAGAACAATTACGTTATAGTGATACGATAATACTAAATAAAATTGATTTAATAGGTGAAGAAGCACTTAACGACGTTAAAGAAAATTTAAATAAACTCAATCCACAAGCGCCTATAATTATTACTACTTATAGTCAATTTAACGATGAACAAATCAATGGTAAAGTGATTCAACATAATGAAATTCAGCATAAACATACACATCATCATGGGATTCAGTCGATGCAGTATACATTTACAGCAGCAATAGACCGTCAGTTATTTTATCAATTTATTATGCGTTTGCCAGATAGTGTACTTCGCTTAAAAGGATTTGTGAAGTTTAGAGATCTACCAGAAGTAACATATGAATTTCAATATGCAATGGGCTTACCTGATTATGGCATTATCGATAAAGACGTACCGATGACTATCGTTATCATTGGAGAGTCATTAGATACAGATAGATTACGTAATCAACTTGATATGATTCAATTCACATAATATCGTTTTGTCACAGTTATGACATAGGCGTTTACTTTTTTATGTTTTATAATAAAAATAGGAGGGTTTGACCATGAATAACGAGGATAAACGTACGAAGCAAATTCGTTTTGAATTTAGATGTATTACGATTCCTTATACAGTTTTTGCTATTATCGTACTATTGTTTAATATATTTTATACTAACATTAAAGTGACAATGGCTTTATTCGGACTCTTTTTTGCATACAATTTAGGTATTTTATTCATAGCTTTTATTAATCGCTTCAAACGAACACTTATTTTATCTTTAATTTTGACTGTTTTGAGTGCGGCTACATTCTTTACGCTATTATATGTGTTTGGCTTAAATCGTGAAATTTTTGGTTAAATAATTTTGTTAAGAATGACATAGACTTTGTGATAGTCAGTAAGACGTTATCACAAAGTTTTTTTATGCTTAAAATAATATGAAAAGTGAATGTTTTGTGTATTTTGTCACATTCCATCATCATTGAAGCGCTTTCTTGATATACTGAATTTGACGAATTAAGGGAGTGGTAACTATGGAAAAAGTGCAGGCTACACAGGAGAATAACAACCTTTTAAAAAATAAAAAGGAAAAAAAGAGTAAAAGTGGTTATAAGCCATTTTGGATTATTATAAGCTTTGCCATTTTATTAATTATCTTGTTATTACCAACACCAGCAGGGTTACCAATAATGGCAAAAGGAGCACTTGCCATCTTAGCGTTTGCCGTTATTATGTGGGTAACCGAAGCTGTGACGTATCCAGTATCAGCAACAATGATTTTAGGTTTAATCATTTTAATTTGTGGATTTAGTCCAGTCCAACAACTGTCAGAGAAACTAGGTAATCCAAAAGAGGGAGATAAAATATTATCTGGCACAGATTGGTTAGGCACGGGAAATGCATTAACGCATGCCTTTAGTGGATTTTCGACATCTGCGGTTGCATTAGTAGCAGCGGCATTATTTTTGGCAGCAGCGATGCAAGAGACGCAATTACATAAACGTTTGGCTTTACTAGTGCTATCAATTGTAGGTAATAAAACACGTAATATTGTTATCGGTGCAATCTTAGTTTCAATTTTACTAGCTTTCTTTGTTCCTTCAGCAACTGCAAGAGCGGGTGCAGTTGTACCAATCTTATTAGGTATGATTGCCGCATTCAAAGTATCAAAGGAAAGTAAACTTGCATCACTTTTAATTATTACAGCAGTCCAGGCTGTTTCGATTTGGAACATTGGTATAAAAACAGCGGCTGCTCAAAATATTGTAGCTACTAATTTTATTAATCAGAACTTAGGACACGATGTGTCATGGGGAGAATGGTTCTTATATGCTGCACCATGGTCTATCCTTATGTCAATCGCGTTATTCTTTATCATGATGAAAGTGATGCCGCCTGAACATAAAGAAATTGAAGGCGGTAAAGAATTGATCAAAGAAGAATTAGATAAATTAGGACCAGTCTCTTTTAGAGAATGGCGTCTGATAATGATATCTGTGTTATTACTTTTCTTCTGGTCTACTGAAAAGATTCTACATCCTATAGACTCTGCGTCCATTACTTTAATTGCTTTGGCAATTATGTTAACACCTAAAGTTGGTGTTATTACATGGAAAGGTGTAGAAAAAACAATACCTTGGGGAACAATTATAGTATTTGGAGTAGGGATTTCACTAGGGAATGTACTATTAAAAACAGGCGCTGCACAGTGGCTGAGTGACCAAACCTTCGGGCTTATGGGGTTACAACATATGCCACTCATAGCTACTATTGCTCTTATAACACTATTTAATATCTTGATCCATCTTGGGTTTGCGAGTGCAACAAGTTTATCTTCGGCGCTTATACCAGTATTTATATCACTTACAGCTACATTACATTTAGGTGATCAATCGATTGGATTTGTTCTAATTCAACAATTTGTAATTAGCTTTGGTTTCTTATTACCCGTTAGCGCACCACAAAACATGCTTGCTTATGGTACGGGTACATTCACAGTTAAAGACTTCCTAAAGACAGGTGTACCACTAACGGTTATTGCCTATATCTTAGTGATTATATTTAGTTTGACGTATTGGAAATGGTTAGGATTGGTTTAAAGACTTTGGTTTTCCATTAGGTCGAAACATAAAGTTTCTGATTTTAATTATTGGAAAAAGGGTAAAGTTAATGAACCTTTAATAACAGGAGTGAAATGATGACTATAGGTGTAATACTAAATCGCGTTTTCCGAATTAATAATAATCCATTATTTGAATATATTCATCAAAATAAAGAGGATATTGAGAAATGCTACCTCATTATTCCACAGGAAATATTCGAAGAAGATGACACAGACATGAAAGCAAATTATTATTTTGGTGTAATGCAATCATTTCTAAATGACTTAAGACAGTATGATATTGAACCCTTCTTGTTAGACTATAGTGATTTAGGAGATTTTTGTGAGGATAAATCTATCAATGAAGTTATTGTTGCTGGCGATATTATGAGTTATCATCAAGAAAGTTATGATATTCGTCATTTAAAAAAGGCTTTTAACAAGCACAATATTACAGTTACCACAGTGCGTGCCAATCACTATTTCAAACCAAGCGCTACGATGAACAAACAAGGGGAACCATACAAAGTGTTTACCAGCTTTTATAAGGCACATCGTTCCAAACTAAGAAAGCATGACTCTTATGCCTATAAATTAAAGGACTTGTCCGATTTATTCGTGAAATCTCAGCAAAAGTTAAACCAAGATTATTCGAAGTTTGGCCTTTCAGAATCAAAAGCAATTAAAAAATGGAATGATTACATAGATCAAGACATACAAAATTATGAAACCAATCGTGAATATTTGCCTGAAGTCTTAACGAGTCAGTTAAGTATCATTTTAGCTTATGGCATAATAGACATTAAACAAATTGTTACTCAATTGTTAGAGCGTTATGAAGAGGACGAACATAATATTGAACAGCTTATACGAGAATTGATGTTCAGAGAGTTCTATTATGTGTTAATGACACAATATCCAAACACAGCTCATGAGGCATTTAATGAAAAATATCGTGACATTAAATGGGAGTATAATAAGGATGAATTTAAAAGTTGGTGTGAAGGGCATACTGGTTTTCCAATAGTTGACGCAGCAATGACTGAATTAAATCAAACTGGATTTATGCATAATCGTATGAGAATGGTTGTTTCACAGTTTTTAACGAAAGATTTGTTCATTGATTGGACTTGGGGTGAAGATTATTTTAGAAGAAAATTAATCGATTTTGATTCCGCATCAAATGTACATGGTTGGCAATGGTCTGCATCTACAGGAACAGATGCTGTTCCTTACTTTAGAATGTTTAATCCAAGTCGTCAGAGTGAACGATTTGATAAAGATGCTTTATACATTAAAACGTTTATACCACAGTTAAATGATGTTACTCCTAAATTATTACATGAACCTATTAAACATGAAGCGGAGTTAGAACAAGAAGGTATTAAACTAGGTCAGGATTATCCAAAACCACTAGTCGATCATAAAGAAGCAAGAGATCATGTTATGTCAGTATTTAAACAAATATAAAAAATAATTGGAGTGAGATAGCAATCAAATTAAATGTTGTCTCACTCCAATTTACTTTTGTTAGAAGGGAGTGGGGCAGAAATAATATTTTCCAAAATTTATTACACCCCAGCTTGCTTAGCTTGTAGATTTTCTTGTTGAAAATCTCTTTGCTGGGGCCCCGCACCCCAACTTTCTTAGCTCGTGGAATTTCTTTAAGAAATTCTCTTTGTTGGGGCCCCGCACTCAACTATGTTTCATTACCTATATTAGAACTACTTACGTAAGTGTGTGAACACTTACTTTCACCAAGGTTTTGAGTGTTATTTTAAGGCAAATAGGCATATATATACGGCTACGTATTCTAAGAAAGTAACTAAATACATATATTTTAATCGTAGTTTGACATTTAATGGCACTTCCCATTTAGGATAACGGCGTTCATAATAAAAAATTTGAACGAGATACAAACCAATACCAAGTGGTAATAACATAAGGATAATACTATGTGTCATACTAAAACCATTTTTATGAAAGAAATGTCCAATAATGAGTTGTAAAGCAATAATAATGATTAGAAGAATCATAATGTGCCAAATCATTTTGCCACTCTCACTCCTTTCACGAATATAATGATTACGGTTTGTAGTAATACCATAAGTAAAATAAATGTTATGGATTGTGTATTTAAAGATGCAATCACCTGATGAATAATAGTGAAAGGTTCAGTAATCAAATGAACAGTATGGAATCTCAAAAATCGACCCATATAAATACCCAAACCATTTAAGAACATAAGCACTACAATTAGAGTACGATTTAGCCATAAGTTTGAAGTGAAATGCATCAAATTTATAAATATAAGAATCATACAATACATTGCTAAAAAGACGCCTAATAATAGGTAAGTAAAATACAGCCATTCCATAATATTTAATTGAACATAAAAATCAAATGTAAATTGATTTAAATGAATTAAATCCGTTAGCATATAAAACGTATTAGGCACTAGCAATACAAAAATTAAACCAAATATTAAAAATAGTGGCCATTCATATTTTTTTCTTGGCTTAAATAATCTTAATAGTAAACATAACTCAAATGGTATATAAGCTAAAAAGAGGTTTAAACTCATAAAATTAAAAACACGTGTTTCAAATAGTGAGAATGTGAAAAGTATTATGAAATATATTCTGGCAATATAACGCGAAGTCATGTTAAACACTACTTTCTTTAAAAAATAAGAGTTTATTTTAGTTAGTCAATGATTAATAATAAAGGTTACCTAAATGGTAATCAAATATTTAAGCATTATGTTTATCTAGTCAAAAGAAATTTAAAGATATAAAACGCTATTTTAATGTAATAAATGAGGAATACATATAATAACCCATAGATGCATATCTAAATATGTCATCTATGGGCTAATTTAATTTATATAATTGCATTAAGGTCTTAATAAGTTCAATCCAGTTTCTTCATCATGTGTACGATTAACATCTAAGTTAGTCATTTGAATTACTATTTCAGCCGTAGCTGATACAACAGCTTTCGTTAAATGACCACTCAATGTTTGGAAATCATGTGTTCCGAATGTTCCATGTAAATGCGCAAATGGTTTATCATCAATATGTGAAATATTGCCAATTAAACTTGTTAGTTCTAAAGCTTCATTAACTTCACGTGCTTCATATTTTTGAGTGTCTAAATTGTAAAAATTCAACGTTACGTTGTCACATGCGCCTATACCACTAACTGAACCGAATTTCATTTCTTGCTCCACAGCAAATTGTGTTAGGACTTCTACAATATCTTCGCCTTTGTCTAGCACTAAAAGAAACGTTTGACCATCTTTATTATATTTCATCATCGTCACCTCAATTTGATAAGTTACCTACATTATACTAGCCAGTAAGTTTTATTGCTTAGAATTTAAATCTTACTATTGTAATATAGAAGTTAAATAGTATACAATGTCCTAATATTATGTAATTTTCAACTATGTTATTAGACGTAGCTCATTTATATTTAATCAGAAGCGTGATTAAAATTGATCTTCAATGAAATGATAAAATTTACCAAACAAAAAATGAAATGAGGTGTCATCATGAAAAAACAATTATTTACATTGTACTTCAATATTTTCTTAATCTTTGTAGGTATCGGATTGGTAATACCTGTACTCCCCGTTTACTTAAAAGATTTAGGTCTAAAAGGTAGCGACTTAGGCATATTGGTAGCAGTGTTTGCCTTATCTCAAATGATTATTTCACCATTCGGTGGTACGATGGCTGATAAACTTGGAAAAAAATTAATTATTTGCATTGGTCTAGTTCTATTTGCCATATCGGAGTTTCTATTCGCTATCGGTCATCATTTTCCTGTATTAATCGCTTCTCGTATATTAGGTGGTTTTAGTGCAGGAATGGTAATGCCTGGTGTAACTGGTATGATTGCAGATATTTCACCAGCTAAAGACAAAGCCAAGAACTTTGGGTACATGTCAGCTATTATCAATTCAGGCTTTATTCTAGGTCCAGGGATTGGCGGATTTTTAGCGGAATTCTCTCATCGAGCTCCATTTTACTTTGCGGGAACTTTAGGTGTATTAGCATTTATCATGTCTTTATTATTAATTCATAACCCACGCAAAGAAACAACTGAAGGATTCCATTCAATCGAACCGGAAGTATTTACAAAAATTAACTGGAAAGTATTTATTACGCCAATTATTTTGACATTAGTACTGGCATTTGGTCTATCAGCATTTGAAACATTATTCTCACTTTATACATCTGAGAAAGCCAACTATACACCACGTGATATTTCAATCGCAATTGTTGGTGGTGGCGTAGCAGGAGCGGTATTCCAAGTCTTTTTCTTCGACAAATTTATGAAATACATGACTGAATTAACCTTTATTATCTGGTCATTACTCTATTCAGCGATTGTACTTGGTTTATTAATCTTGTCGCATAGTTATTGGACGATCATGTTTATTAGTTTTATCGTGTTCATTGGATTCGATTTGATTCGTCCAGCACTTACGAACTACTTCTCTAACATTGCAGGTAATCGTCAAGGTTTTGCGGGTGGATTAAACTCCACATTTACTAGTATGGGGAACTTTGTAGGTCCATTAGTAGCAGGCGCTTTATTTGATGTTAACGTGGAATTTCCTTTATATATGGCAATCATAGTTATGTTGTTCGGTATCGTGATTATTTTTGTTGAAAAAGCACTGCAAGCAACGAGACGTCGAAAACACACAACGAAGTAAAGACCATAGAATAGATAAGTAAGAGATAATATGAATATTAAATAGAATAGGCAATGACATCATTCGTTTTTAATTGAAAAATTGACGATGTCATTGCTTGTTTTTACATTTATGTTGTTAAATTGTAACAATATAGCGTCGATTATTAATAGAAGTATTACAAAGATTACAGTTATTTTAAATTGCAGTCTACATAATTATTTTTACTCTATATATATGTTAAGATAAATAAAAATTTAGAGAGAAATGTGGGTAAGGAGATGAATTTAAAAAACATACTTTTAGGTATGGTGGCTGTAATTTTATCGTTATGTCTAGCTTTCTTATTATTTATAGCTACAAACCAAAATGCCTTAGTTAAAGTGCATCAGACAATTTCTACATTTTCAAAGATGAGTAGTGTCTCTGCAACTGAAAAAATGTTAGATATTACTACAAGCCACACAGCTAAAGCATCAGAGAAAAATGCCGATGAACGCAAAATGAAAACACACTATAATAAAATAGATTCCACTTCCCATGACAATGCAAATAGTAATAAGCATGAATATTCTTCTGAAGAATGTAGAATAATTGCTCAAAATTATACGAATCATCAATATGGTAAAGTGGTCAATTTAGAACGTAGTGGTGAAACGAATCAAGATATTACGTATCAATTGAATCCAAACCATCAATCACAAAGTAGTAATATTGCAGTAAATAAAACGGGTAAAATAGAAGCCTTATCTAATAACGCACAATGAGCGCGCCTTTTCTTATAATAGAGAAGAGCGCTCTTTTTATTTTTCATAGAAAGCGTAGTAAGATTATAGTTAAAGATGAATTTGAGGTGAACGTGTATGAAACATAAGAAAACAAATGCGATGCGTATGTTAGACAGAGCCAAAATAGATTATGAAGTCAAAACATTTGAATTGGAAGATGGGCATATGGATGGTGAACGCGTTGCAGAATTAGTCGGTGAAAATGTCCATGATGTTTTTAAAACACTTGTATTAGAAAATGCTGAACATGATCATTTCGTATTTGTAGTTCCAGTCAGTGAGTCATTAGATATGAAAGCAGCGGCAAGTGTCGTTAATGAAAAGAAATTACAGCTAATGCCATTAGATAATTTGAAACAAGTAACAGGTTATATACGAGGTGGTTGTTCTCCAGTAGGTATGAAACATTTATTTCCAACTACGATTGATCAATCTGCTTCTTTACGCGAAAAAATTATCGTGAGTGGTGGACAACGAGGAATTCAAATTGTGTTACAACTTGAGGATCTTGTTTCAATGACAAATGCACAAGTAGAAGACATTACTCAAAAATAGCAACATAGTGACAGATATTACAAATGGGATGACAAATTGTGTAATATCTGTTAATTTTTAAACCGAAATGAATGTTTTTGATTGATTTTGACAATTTGTGATTGAAAAATGTAAGCGTACACATTACAATGTGAGTTGAAGCGGGGTGGTTAAATGATTTCTGAAAAAAGACATGACTTAATACTTCAGGAATTAAAGAAAAAAGATTTTCTCACACTCCAAGAATTAATAGAGCGAACAGGTTGCAGCGCTTCAACTGTTAGAAGAGATTTATCGAAATTGCAACAACAAGGTCGACTTCAAAGAGTTCATGGAGGAGCAACATTAAATAGTAATAGAAATAATGAACCAATTCTGTCGGATAAATTGTCGCAAAATTTAAAAGAAAAAAGAGTGATTGGTCAATTTGCTGCAAAACTCATCGAAGATAATGACTGCATTTTTATGGATGCTGGTTCATCAACGATTGAAATGATTCCATTCATTAAAGCACAAAATATTGTAGTGGTTACAAATGGATTAACACATGTTGAAAAGTTACTTAACCAAGGCATCAAAACTTTGATGATAGGTGGACAGGTTAAAGAAACAACATTTGCCACAGTAGGTGCTAGTGCACTTGATACCTTGAGTCGTTATTGTTTTGATAAGGCTTTTTTAGGAATGAATGGTTTAGATTTAAAATATGGTCTTACGACACCAGATGAAAAAGAGGCACTAATAAAAGAGAAGGCCATGGAACAAGCAAATCAATCATATGTTTTACTTGATCATTCAAAAATAGATGAAGTTTATTTTGCACATGTGCCAATTAGTCAAAACCATGTTGAAATGGTGGTTTCAAAGCAAACAATAGAACTTTCACATTTTGAACAATATAAAGAGAAGTACGTGTTTATAGGAGGTTAATCATGATTTATACAGTAACATTCAATCCATCTATTGACTACATTATGTTTACTAATGGATTTGAAATAAAAGGGTTAAATAGAGCGACATCTACTTATAAATTTGCAGGTGGAAAAGGTATCAATGTATCTCGTGTTTTAAAAACACTAGGTGTATCATCTACAGCATTAGGATTTGCTGGAGGTTTTCCTGGAGAATTTATAGCTCAGACATTAGAAGAAAGTCAAATTAAAACGGACTTTATTAAAGTTGATGATGATACACGTATTAATGTAAAACTTAAATCTGGTGACGAAACTGAAATTAATGCACCTGGACCGTCTATTACTGATGACCAATTCCTAGCATTATTAAATCAAATTAAACAGACAACAAAGGAAGATACAGTCATTGTTGCTGGTAGTGTACCTAAGAGTATTCCAAGTGATGCGTATGCTCAAATTGCAGAAATAACTCAAAGCACAGGTGCAAAATTGGTGGTTGATGCTGAAAAAGATTTAGTTAACACAGTGCTAAAATATCAACCATTATTTATTAAACCTAATAAAGATGAATTAGAAGAAATGTTTGATATGACTGTTGAGAGCGACCAAGATGTTGTTAAGTATGGTCGTGAAATATTAAAAGAAGGTGCACAATCAGTCATTATATCTTTAGGTGGAGATGGTGCAATTTATATAGATAAAGCACGTAGTATAAAAGCTCAAAATCCTAAAGGACAAGTTGTTAATACGGTTGGTTCAGGAGATAGCACTGTTGCTGGTATGGTGGCAGGTCTTGAATCCGGATTATCACTTGAAGATGCATTTCAACAAGCTGTTGCTTCTGGGACAGCAACAGCATTTACTGAAGATTTAGCGACAATAGAAGATATAGAAAAAATTAAATCACAGGTTACTATTACAGTACTTGATGGGGAGTAAAATTAATGAGAATAACAGAATTACTAACAAAAGATACAATTGCTATGGATTTATCAGCGTCTGATAAAAATGGTGTCATTGATAAATTAGTGAATCAATTAGATAAAGCTGGCAAGTTAAGTGATATTGCTCAATTTAAAGAAGCAATCCATAATCGTGAATCACAAAGTACAACAGGTATTGGAGAAGGAATTGCTATTCCTCATGCAAAAGTAGCAGCAGTAAAATCTCCAGCCATTGCTTTTGGTAAATCTAAGGAAGGTGTGGATTACCAAAGTTTAGACGGTCAACCAGCACATTTATTCTTTATGATTGCTGCTCCAGAAGGTGGCGCACAAACACACTTAGATGCACTAGCTAAATTATCTGGTATTTTAATGGATGATAAAGTGAGAGAAAGCTTACTACATGCTAACTCTCCTGAAGAAGTGCTTCAAATTATTGATAATGCGGATGATGAAGCAACTAAAGAAGAGGAAAAAGAAGTACAAGAACAAGAGGCAGCGACCGCTGGTGCGACAAGTGGTTCTGCAAATACGACAGATACTAATGAGCCTTATGTATTAGCTGTTACAGCATGTCCTACAGGTATCGCACATACTTATATGGCTCGCGATGCATTGAAAAAACAAGCCGATAAAATGGGCGTTAAAATGAAAGTTGAAACAAATGGTTCAGGCGGTATTAAAAACCATTTAACTCAACAAGACATCGAACGTGCGACAGGTGTTATCGTAGCTGCAGATGTTCATGTTGAAACAGATCGTTTCGACGGTAAAAACGTAGTTGAAGTACCAGTTGCTGATGGTATCAAACGACCAGAAGAACTTATTAACACAGCACTTGATACAAGTCGTAAACCATTTGTAGCACGTGGTGGTAACTCTAAATCTACAGATAGTGAAAGTAATGAGAAACAAAGCTTTGGTAAAGCGTTCTATAAACACTTAATGAACGGTGTATCAAATATGCTACCTTTAGTAATTGCTGGTGGTATCTTGATGGCTATTGTATTCTTATTCGGGGCTAACTCATTTGACCCTAAAAGCTCTGAGCACAACGCTTTTGCAGAACAATTATGGAATATAGGTAATAAGAGTGCCTTTGCCTTAATCATTCCAATCTTATCAGGTTTCATCGCTCGTAGTATTGCAGATAAACCAGGTTTCGCAGCTGGTTTAGTTGGCGGTATGTTAGCAATTTCTGGTGGTTCTGGATTTATCGGTGGTATTATTGCAGGTTTCTTAGCAGGTTACTTAACACAAGGTATTAAATATATTACACGTGGCTTACCACAAGCAGTTGAAGGTTTAAAACCAACGTTAATTTATCCATTATTAAGTGTAACTATCACTGGTTTATTAATGATTTATGCATTTAACCCGCCAGCAGCATGGTTAAATAACTTATTATTAAATGGATTAAATAGCTTATCAGGTTCAAATATTGTATTACTTGGTTTAGTTATCGGTGCAATGATGGCTATCGATATGGGTGGACCATTTAACAAAGCAGCATATGTATTCGCCACAGCAGCATTGACAGAAGGAAATGCCGCACCAATTACAGCAGCAATGGTAGGCGGTATGATTCCACCATTAGCAATCGCAACAGCAATGATATTCTTTAAACGTAAATTCACTAAAGAACAACGTGGTTCTATCGTGCCAAACTATGTGATGGGCTTATCATTCATCACTGAGGGTGCAATTCCATTTGCTGCAGCTGACCCATTACGTGTGATCCCATCAATGATGGTAGGTTCAGGTGTAGGTGGTGCAATTGCATTAGCATTAGGTTCAAGAATCAATGCACCACACGGTGGTATCATTGTTATTGCAGCGACTGACTTTAGTCATATCTTACAAACATTAATTGCTTTAATTGTAGGTACTCTTGTTTCAGCAATTATGTATGGTTTATTGAAACCAAAAGTAACTAAAAACGAAATTGAAGCTTCAAAAGCTATGGATGAATAGAAATAAAAATCTCTTGCCCTAATAATTGGGCAAGAGATTTTTTAATACTTTAATTTATTCTTCATAACTAGACGAGGAGTCTATATTATCAAGATTAAGACAAGATAATGAATTCATTATGAATTATGTCTTACTTCATTTTTGTCTTAGTCATAAATTACAGTGATAATAAAACATTATCATTTCAAATTGATATAGAGTCATTAAAATATGTAAAAATGGGTAGACATATGAGAGTATGTCATAGGAAGAAAAGCGTTTTAGTGATAAAGAATTTATGCTTTGTGACTTCCAAGCGCTTTAGTGTAGTCCTCTCTTGACTATTACGCAATATTAGTTTTAAATGATAAGTTGTAACTTTTTAATCAAAAGCGTTACAATCAACTATTGGTAATTAATATATGATAAAATAAAAGTAATACATTTTTTCGGGGGTGTCGCAATGGGAAGGTCTTAACATGTGTTTATATCGTCAAAGTACATTACGAATTAAATTCGTGTTACCCATATGGGACACATTTATTTGGAGGTGAATCCCTAGGAATAGGGAATTAATTGGATACAGTGACCTTAATAAATTTAGTAATATTTTTTCTATTAATAGCATTAACAACAGTATTCGTAGGTTCAGAATTTGCATTAGTTAAAGTACGTTCAACGCGTATTGAACAATTAGCTGAAGAAGGTAATCGTAGCGCTAAAATTGTCAAAAAGATGATTGCGAATCTTGACTATTATTTATCAGCCTGTCAATTAGGTATTACAGTTACTTCATTAGGATTAGGTTGGTTAGGGGAACCAACATTTGAAAAATTGTTGCATCCTCTATTTAACTTATTACAGTTACCTGATGCATTAACTACAACAATCTCATTTGTAATTTCATTCATCGTAGTGACTTACTTACATGTAGTATTAGGTGAATTAGCACCGAAATCTATAGCAATTCAACATACAGAAAAATTAGCCCTAACTTACGCTAGACCATTGTACTATTTCGGTAATATAATGAAACCTTTGATTTGGTTAATGAATGGTTCAGCACGTGTGATAATTAGAATGTTGGGTGTTGATCCAGACGCTCAAACTGATGCTATGTCAGAAGAGGAAATTAAGATCATTATTAACAACAGTTATAATGGTGGAGAAATCAACCAAACAGAATTAAACTATATGCAAAATATCTTTTCATTTGATGAGAGACATGCAAAAGATATCATGGTACCACGTACTCAGATGGTGACTTTAAATGAACCATTTAATGTTGACGAATTATTAGAGACGATTAAAGAACATCAATTTACACGTTACCCCATTACTGAGGATGGAGACAAAGACCATATTAAAGGTTTCATTAACGTTAAAGAATTCTTAACAGAGTATGCTTCTGGGAAACCTATCAAAATCAATAATTATATCCATGAATTACCAATGATTTCAGAGACAACTCCCATTAGTGATGCGTTAGTTAGAATGCAACGTGAACACGTACATATCAGTTTAATTATTGATGAGTACGGTGGCACAGCTGGTATTTTAACAATGGAAGATATTCTTGAAGAAATTGTCGGTGAAATACGTGATGAGTTTGATGATGATGAAGTAAATGACATCGTTAAACTTGGTGAAGATACGTATCAGATTAATGGACGTGTCCTTCTTGATGACCTCAATGAAAAATTCAACATTGAATTTGAAGATTCAGAAGACATTGATACAATAGGTGGTTGGCTCCAAGCCCACAACACTAATTTACAAGTTGAAGATCATATCGATACGCAATATGATCGTTGGATTGTGTCTGAAATGGACAATCATCAACTAGTTTGGGTTGTACTTAAATATGAGTTCATCGATAATAGACTAACATTCGGTAAAGTCGAAGATGAAAGTGAAGATAAAAAAGATAATAGCGATGAAAGTCGTGAATAATTTAAAGAGTATTGGATGAATTAATATTATACAAAGCTATATCGCAAATTTGCATAAGCTGACTGAGCTGAGAAGGCGCTCTAAATGAAGTGTTTCTCAGTTCTTTTCAATTTTGAGGGCTGGGACAACGAATTCTAAAGAATTCAGTCCCAGTCCTTTTAATTGTTCAATACACTCGATTAGAGTTATCCTAATTATTAATAGATTAAAAATTATCAAGAACGTTAGGAGAATATATTATGGTAAATGACACACAAATTTTAAACAATGGTTATCCGATGCCGAGACTTGGCTTAGGTGTCTATAAGGTTACAGATGAAGAAATGGAAACAGCGATTCAAGCTGCATTAGATGATGGTTATCGTGCATTTGATACAGCATATTTTTATAACAATGAAAAAGCACTCGGTAAAGCACTAAAAAATAGTGGAGTGCCTCGTGAAGACTTGTTTATTACAACTAAACTATGGAACGACCATCAAGGTTATGATAGTACACTTGAATATTTTAATCGCTCATTAAATAATTTAGGTTTAGAATATATCGATTTATATTTAATTCACTGGCCTTGCGAAAAAAATGAACTTTATATTGAAACATATAAGGCATTAGAAAAATTATATGAAGAAGGTAAAATAAAAGCAATTGGAGTATGTAACTTCAAAGTGCATCACTTAGAAAAATTAATGCGTGAAACTAATATTGTACCTCAAGTTAATCAAATTGAAGTACATCCTTACTTTAATCAACAAGAAGTCCAAGATTTCTGTGATAAGCATGATATAGTAGTTACTGCATGGATGCCATTAATGAGAAACAGAGGATTGTTAGACGATCCTACTATAACAAAACTAGCAAAAGCGTATGATAAAACACCAGCGCAAATCGTATTACGTTGGCACGTGGCACATAATCGTGTTGTCATTCCAAAATCTAAAACACCATCACGTATAAGAGAAAATCATGATATATTTGATTTCAACCTAGAACTAACAGAAATAGCTGAAATAGATAGTTTAAATCGCAATGCGCGTCAAGGTAAAGATCCTGATGAAGTGAGTATAGGTGATTTAAAATAAATTGGTTTCTATTAAATGGAATCAGACATTGAAAATTATAGAATGATTGTATATTTTTTATTTAATTTTTATTAATTATTTGTTAATTACATAGTTTTTAGTAGAATAGTTATTTATTTTATTGATAAAATAGTACTAAGAATGATGAAAAGGATGTAATTTAATGAAAATCAGAGTCATTGTGCCTTGTTTTAACGAAGGTGAAGTCGTAACAAAAACTTACGACAAATTGACTGAAATTTTGATGAAAGATAGCTTGGACAAAGGGTATGATTATGACCTTTTATTTGTCGACGATGGTAGTAAAGATAACACAATCGACCATGTTCAACATTTAGCAAGCTTAGATCTGCATGTTAAATATATTTCTTTCAGCCGAAATTTTGGTAAAGAATCAGCAATGATAGCTGGTTTTCAACATAGTGTGAAATGTGACGCTGTGGTGATGGTAGATGGAGATTTACAGCATCCACCAGAATTCATTCCACAAATGATAGAAGGATTCCAAGAAGGGTATGACCAAGTTATTGCTAAGCGAGATCGAACAGGAGAGAACATAGCCCGTAAGTCAATGACTAAGTTATATTATAAATTGATAAATAGCTTTGTCGAAGACATTGAATTCATAGATGGTGTCGGTGACTTTAGATTATTGAGTCAGCGTGCAGTTAAAGCAATGGCTTCTCTTAAAGAATATAATCGCTTTTCAAAAGGTTTATTTGAATGGATTGGTTATAATACTAAAATCTTTACATATCAAAATGTAGAACGAGAAGCGGGTCATTCTAAATGGACATTCACTAAATTATTAAATTATGGTATTGATGGGCTAATTTCATTTAATAATAAACCTTTACGTGCGATGATTTATCTAGGAATGACGATATTCAGTTTAAGTATCGTTTATATCTTGTATCTGCTGATAGGTATAATGGTCAATGGCATTAATAATCCTGGTTATTTTACAACGATAGCTGCGGTATTACTTATTGGCGGAATTCAATTGATTTCTATTGGTGTAGTAGGTGAATATATTGGACGAATTTACTATGAAGTTAAGCAACGACCTAAATATATTGTGCAAGCATCAAATTTAAAAGAACCAACGCACGATCTCAAAGTAGTAGAGCAAGAGAAAGAAAAAGTACATTAATAAAAATCAAAATAAACGCTTGAAGTTTTAAATGATGAAACTTCAAGCGTTTAATTATTTTCTATATGATGTTTTAAATTAGTATTTTTAAGTTGCCATGCTAGATAGATACCTAAAAGAATATAAATGATTAAGAAGATATACCAGAATGGTGTCAAAATAGTTAATAATACAATCGAAATTATAATAAGCATATAGCCTATAGTAATTGGAAACTTAAGCTTTTTTATAAATTTAAAAATTCCAAGTTCTCCTCTAGAGAAAGTACCTAAAAATATCGCACTAGCACCTATTAAGAATATTGTTGGCGCTAAGTATGGAACAGACATGTAAATGGATTGATCACTTGATCCATAGGTAATAAATAATGAGCAACTTATTATGATAGAAAATATCAAGGCAATCGATTTATACTCATAAATAATAAGTGTATAGTGTTGATGATTCAAGTAATATTGAAGTCCCAACCAACATATAAAAAAAGCGATTGAGCATAATGTTATAAAATTAAATTTGTCGATGACGATAGCATTAATTAAAGCGTTAATCGTTATTGCTATTAATACGGAGCTAAATTTAAGTTGCTTGAATTGGTGCTTATATAAGTCAAAGCCGAGTACACCAAGCACTACGGCGATATTAATCAATACATATATAATCATGCTGTACTCCTATCTCACATAGTTCATTAGAACATTATACCAATTAAAACAAACTTAATCATTTCAAAACACTTAAAAAATATTTTTCATTTATAAAGTAATTATTAAACACCTTTTTTGTTACTCCACAGTAACGTATGCAACTGTGGTAAAACATAAACTTGGTTCATATCATTACTAGCCATCACTCTATCAACTAATGCTTCATATCGACTCAAAAGTTTCTCTGTATGGTTGTCAACATCATCATCTAGGTAGGGGTTACCTACTTGTAAGTAAAAAGGAATGTTTGGGTATCGATGATGTATCATTTTGGCGAATTCGTAATCATCATCATCAAAAATAACAACCTTTAAATTAAGTGTTGATTCAATGCATTGTTCGATTACACTATCTAATATGTCAATGTTAGTTTTCATATTGGAGCTTGGTGGTTTAGGACTTATAGTTAAATCGTTAATTTGTCTCATCCATGGTTGGAATTTACTTCCTTGAGTTTCTAAAGCAGTGTATATCTGTTTTTCTTCAAATAAATCCACTAAATCTTGTATACCTTTAATTAGTGCTGGGTTACCTCCAGATATCGTAACGTGATCAAAACGGTCACCGCCGATTTTTTTCAGTTGATTATATATTTCTTCAGCTGTCATTAACTGAATGTCTTCTTTAGCACTTCCATCCCAAGTGAAAGCAGAGTCACACCAACTACAACGATAATCACAGCCTGCAGTTCTAACAAACATCGTTTTGCGACCTATAACACGTCCTTCACCTTGAATCGTAGGTCCAAAAATTTCTAGTACTGGAATTTTAGCAGCCATTATTTATACTCCTTTGGGCGATATACGACATAACTAGTCGGCGTTTCACGTAGATAAACTTGAACACATTGAGGTTGATTATCACAGTTTTGTAGATGAGTTTGGACCATTTTATATATTGTTTGAGCTACAACTTCAGTTGAAGGACTCTTATCTTTAAATTGAGTTAAATCATTTAATAAGTAGTGATCGAATTGGTCGTGGATTAGTTTTTTTAAATCACTAAAATTGATTAAAAAACCATTATGATCGAGTTTATCCCCTGCAATTGTTAAATTAACAAAGTAAGTATGTCCATGTGTTCTCATACATTTACCGGCATCTTCACTTGGAATGTAATGCGCGGCTGAAAAATTAAAATCTTTATTAAGTTCAAAACTATAGGGGTGGGTAACTGATGGATAAAGTTGTTGAATCATTTTAATTCGCTCCTTTTATTTCTAAATAATGTTGTAGACCACGTTGTCTTAATTGACATGCTGGACATTCTCCACAACCATCACCAATAACACCGTTATAGCATGTAAGTGTATTGTGTCGAATATAATCTAGAACACCTAATTCGTCACTAAGTTCCCATGTCTGTGCTTTGTCTAACCACATTAAAGGGGTATGAATAACAAAGTCTTTATCCATAGATAAACTAAGCGTTACATTCATTGATTTAATAAAGCTATCACGACAGTCTGGATAACCTGAAAAGTCCGTTTCACAAACCCCGGTAATAATATGTTTGGCATTGCGTTGATAAGATAATGCACCAGCAAATGATAAGAATAATAAATTACGTGCTGGTACAAACGTGTTTGGAATACCGTCTTCACCAGTTTCAATGTCCATATCATGTTGTGTTAAGGCGTTTGGAGTTAATTGTGATAATAGTGACATATCTAAAATATGATGTTTTAAATTTTGCTCTTTTGCGATGCGTGTAGCAACTTCAATTTCTGCATCATGTCGTTGACCGTAATTAAATGTTACCAATTCAACATCTTTAAAATGTTTTTTAGCGTAAAATAAACACGTTGTGCTATCTTGCCCTCCGCTAAATACTACAATGGCTTTGTCCTTGTTTAAATTTTGCTTTGTCATGAATATTCTCCTTTTTTGAAAAGATTAGATCATACTTTATGCCGTCTCTAACCTAGCCATGAGAACATAAAAAAGTCTATCTCTATAAAAAAGATAGACTTAGAAACATTGCAACTAGTTATATAAAAGTAATGTTACCTTCAAACTAAATATTTCGATTATTGTCTAGTTTTTTATAGAGGGTTTCAGCTAGGAACCTCTTTTGAGTTTTTAGTACGCTAGTTAGCGTAATATATTCACTTCTTAAAATCAAGCTATATTTTAAAGCAATATAAATAGTAAACCCTTACATTTCCAAATAATTATTAATTATAATAAGGTTATAGATGAAGTTATTTAACATAGAGTTGGAGCGACATAAATGATTATAGTTATAGATAATAAAGATTCATTTACATATAATTTAATAGATTATTTTAAGACAGAAACTGATAAAGAGATAGTTGTATACGAGGTAGATGACGTTTCCGTTGATTTATTAAGGTCATCTAACGTAGAGGCAATTGTCATCTCGCCAGGTCCAGGTAAACCTAGTGACTATCCAATTTTAACTGAAATTATGAATCAATTTGAGGGTGAAATTCCTATATTAGGTGTCTGTTTAGGTTTCCAATTTATTTATGAATATTATGGAGGTACAATTATTCATGGATTAAAGCCGGTTCACGGTCATACCACAACATTAACTCATAGAGGAACTGGACTATTTAAAGGACTACCTCAATCGTTTGAAGTAATGAGATATCATTCACTCATTGCAGATAGAAATCATATTCCTACCGTTTTAAATATGACAGCTTATAACGAAGAGGGGATTATAATGGCTTTTGAACATAATAAATATCCTATTTATGGCGTTCAGTATCATCCTGAATCTATTTTAAGTGAATATGGTCATGAACAGATACGACTATTTTTAGAAAAAGTGGGGATAGACTATGAAAATCGCATTTAATTATCGATACTATACGACACCTGACCATTTTGAAACAGTAGCATTGAATTTTGACACGTATGCCTCTAAAAAGGTGGCTTACACTTTGAATGACATCGGTGCAGTAGTTCGCTTTGCTCAAGATGAACAATCAAACGGACGTTACGTAGCACTTTATCTTACATATGAAGCGGCAAAATTTTTTAATCAAGAAATGGCTACGCATGAATTGGATAATAATCAAGTCATAGCTCTTGCATATAGTTTCAATCCTAATATGGCTAAACATCTGTCTAACAATCTTTCACAAAGCTACATACCTAAACATAAGTTTCGCTTTTTGGAGAGTGATGCAGAAATGCAAGATAAGATCAAACAAGTTCAAGACGCAATCACTGATGGAGAAACGTATCAAGTGAACTATACAACACGTTTAGTTAGTGATATCCATTACCCAATCTCCGATTTATATTATTATTTAACCCAGACAAATAATGGTGGTTATACTGCATTATTAGATGTAGAAGAGATTAAAGTTGCCTCAATTTCTCCTGAATTATTCTTTCAAAAAGGGGCATTTAATAACCAAGAAAATGTAGTCGTAAGTAAACCGATGAAGGGGACAATGCCACGTAGTATTAATAAAGATGAAGATTTGATGAATCATGACATATTGAAGAACTCTCTTAAAGATCGTGCTGAAAATGTAATGATTGTTGATTTATTGCGTAATGATATTTCTAGAATTTCTAAGCCAGGAACTATACACGTTAATAAGCCATTCTTTATAGAAAGTTATAAGACTGTTTATCAAATGACGAGTATGGTCTCGGGTCAATTAGAAGCTGAAACGAGTTTGACTGATATTTTAAAAGCGCTGTTTCCATGTGGTTCCATTACGGGCGCACCGAAACTTAATACGATGTCATACATTAAAGCGCTTGAGCCTAATCCTAGAAATATTTATTGTGGCACAATTGGATTATTATCTCCGGATGATAAAATGATATTTAATATTCCAATTCGAACGCTTGAGTATCGAAATGAGAAAGTTCATTACGGTGTGGGTGCAGGTATTACAATTGATTCTATACCTGAAAAAGAAGTACAAGAGTTTCGAGATAAAACAAAGATATTGGAGATGTTATAAATGAACTTGTTTGAAACGATGCGTCTGGAAAATGGTGAAATTCCAAGACTTCAATATCATACTAATCGAATACAACAATCATGTGGACGTTTGGGTTATGCCTTTTCAAAGGAGAACTGGTTACATCTTGTAAAAGAGGTTATAAAAAATCATCAACAGGGCACGTTCCGGCTTAAAATAGAAATAGATAAAACTGGCGATATGAATTATGTAATTAAACCTTTATCTCAAAAGTCGCTGTTTACGGCTAAATTTCAGCAAGTTCAAACGCATTATAACGAACGATATATCATTAACAAAACTACAGAACGCCAGCATTTAGCACACAATCATGAGACAGATTTAATATTATTATATGATGAAAAAGGTAAAATTCTGGAATTTGATATTGGTAATATCATGATAGAGGAAGATGGTACATACTATACGCCGAGTTATGACAACGACTTTTTATTGGGGTGCATGCGTCAATCTCTTATAGATGAAGGAAAACTTTCAATCAAAAATTATACTAAAACAGAACTCAGCGAGAAATTAAATAATCAGCAGGTACGTATCTATTTACTAAATAGTTTACGAGAGGTTGCCGATGTGTCTATTTATCTATAAAATAATATTGGAAGTATATGCGTATTTATTGATAAAAACGAACTAACGGAGTGAATTATGGCAATATTATGGGTTGTAATTATTGTGATTTTAAATGTGATAAGTAAATATTTAGCAGATCGATATTTAAATAATAATGCACTCATTAAGGCACGTATTGTGGCAACCGTTACCGTTTTAATTCAATGTGTATTCATTTATTTTTTAATTAATTCAATCATTCCTTATGTGGTTGATTTTCTAAATATATTTTATCATCACTAAATATAATTATTTTGAGGTGGAGTTATGAAGATTTATAGTCAGGGAGATCAAGCAATTGTAATTGCGGTTGAAAAAGAAGTATCTAAAAATGTAACAACTGAGTTAATCGCAGTACGTAATCATTTATTAAAGAAAGATTTACCATTTATAACTGAAATTGTTCCTACTGAATCAGATATGATGATTTGCTATGATGCTCGAGATATGATTAAACATCATAATATTACTTCACCTTTTCAATATATGAAGGCATTAGTAACATCTATACAGGAAGAAATAAAACAATTAGAAATGAACAAAGATGAGAGCACGACCTATGAAATTCCTATTATTTATGGTGATGAATTTGGTCCCGATTTACAGGACTTGCTAGAGTATTACAAAATAACAAAAGATGAATTTATTCAATTACATTCTGATAATGCTTACTTTGTCTCTATGATGGGCTATGCTCCTGGTTTTCCATATTTAACTGGAATGAATGAAGCATTGTATGTTAATCATACAAGTAATAAGAAGAAACTTGTTACTGCAGGTTCAGTTATTATTGAAGGGAAAAAATGTGGGATTGTTACAACTGATACATATAATGATTGGTTAGTGATAGGGTACACGCCTATGACGTTATTTACCCCTGAACAAGAAGATTTTACACTGCTAAAATTAGGAGATAATGTCACTTTCAAACCAGAAAAACGCAAAGATATTGAATTAGGAGAATTTAAACCATGTCAATCATAATAGAAAAAGCCGGATTGTTTAGTAGCTTTCAAGATTTCGGGCGTCATGGATATGAATATGCAGGTGTTATTCCGTGTGGAGCTTTAGACACGCTAGGTCATGAAATAGCAAATCGTCTTGTCGCTAATGACAAGAATGAAGCAACACTTGAAATGACACATATTATGGCGAAAATTCGATTCACCGAACCTACTTTAATTGCATTAACAGGTCAAAATTTTGAAGCTTATACACAAAACCTGCGAGTAAAACCTTATAAACTATACCTTTTAGGTAAAGATGATGTGTTATCTTTTAAAGAAACAAATAAAACGTCACGTGTATATCTTGCTATAGGTGGAGGATTTAAATTAGACAATTGGCTAGGTTCGAATTCTACAGATTTAAATGTTCACATTGGTGGCTATCACGGGCGTAAACTTGAAAATGGCGATGAAGTTGAAATGAAAAGAGAATATACTGAACGTCATCATAAGTTGTTTGAAAATCTAAAAGAAAAGCGTACTACTGATTGGGGGATTGATGGTTATGCATTGTCGTTCAACTATATCTCTGACGTGTTTCATGTTATCGCTAATAAAGGTACTGAAGACTTTGATAAGGAAACGCAATCCCATTTTATTAAAGGCGAATATAAAGTAACTAATAAATCAAATCGTGTTGGTATGTTATTAGATGGTGAGAAGATAAAAGCATATTACGATGATATGCCTGCACATCAATCTGTTAAAAGAGGAACGATTCAAGTTAAAAGAGATGGTACACCGATTATCTTATTAAACGATCATTATACAATAGGAAGTTACCCCCAAATTGGAACGATTGCGAGTTATCATTTGACTAAACTTGCACAGAAACCACAAGGGTCACGTTTGAAATTCCAATTTATTGATATTGAAACCGCTGAAAAAAATGTTGTAAAATTTAGCAATTGGATGAATCAACTGTTTCACGGCATTGAATTCAGAATGCAATTAGAAATGATGAAATAACTGTTAATAATTAATTAAATGTACGACTTATTTAAACGTTTTTTTTAATAGATTGAGTAAGTCTATAGTCTGATTAAAAATATCATATAAGAAACTATAATAAATAAATCAGTGCGTCATCATTATACTTATATATATTTGTGACAAACTATTGAGATGTCGATATATAAAGATGTTTTTTCTTGATAAATGAGTAAAAATACTATATATTTATATATTGAACTACGGGCAATATTACAATAATATTACAAAGTTCATAATTTGTTAATATTTTATTAATAATTAAATAGAATAGCATTCAACAATGTATACATAAGGCATTACTAACGGATAGTTCGTCAATGGGACAAATATGTAAGAGTGAATTATCGTTTGTATTTAATGTATGTGTATGACATATTCTTAATAAATTAAAATAGCGAAATTTAAAAATTAGTAAGTAATTGCATAACGGTCATATTTGAGTAAGTGTTTAAGTCTTCGGTTAAGTCTTTAACATTTCTTCAAAGTTGAATAACTATAAACGGAGGAAACATACATGAGTTTACACAAAAAGAAAATAAGTCTTTTTGCGTTTTTCTTACTGACTGTTTTTACAGTGACATTGAAGACGTATTTTTCATATTATGTTGATTTTTCTTTGGGTGTTAAAGGACTAGTTCAAAACTTAATACTATTGATGAATCCATATAGTTTAATCGCGCTTATTTTAAGTGTGTTCTTATTCTTTAAAGGAAAAAAAGCATATTGGTTCATCTTTATTGGAGGATTTTTACTATCATTCTTGCTATATGCAAATGTAGTTTATTTTAGATTCTTCTCAGACTTTTTAACATTTAGTACACTTAATCAAGCGGGGAATGTTGAGTCTATGGGTGGTGCTGTTGGGGCATCATTTAAATGGTATGACTTTGTTTACTTTATAGATACTATTATTTATCTATTTATCCTTATTTTCAAAGGAAGTTGGTTAGATAAGCGTGTCTTCAGTAAAAAGTTTGTACCGGTTGTAATGGCTGCTTCAGTAGCATTATTCTTCTTGAACTTAGCTTTTGCTGAAACAGATCGTCCTGAGTTATTAACACGTACGTTTGACCATAAATATTTAGTGAAGTATTTAGGTCCATATAACTTTACAGTTTATGATGGCGTTAAAACGATCCAGAATAACCAACAAAAAGCATTGGCTTCTGAAGATGACCTAACTAAAGTATTGAATTACACGAAACAAAAAAATACAACACCAAATTCAGAGTATTTTGGTGCTGCTAAGAAGAAAAATATTATTAAAATACATCTAGAAAGTTTCCAAACCTTTTTAATCAATAAAAAGGTTAATGGTAAAGAAGTAACACCGTTCTTAAATAAATTATCGACAGGTAACGAAGATTTTAGATATTATCCAAACTTCTTCCATCAAACTGGTCAAGGTAAAACATCAGACGCTGAGTTCACAATGGATAACAGCCTTTATGGTTTACCACAAGGTTCTGCATATTCATTAAAAGGTGATAATACTTACCAATCATTACCTGCTATATTAGATCAAAAGCAAGGTTATACTTCTGATGTTATGCACGGTGACTACAAAACATTCTGGAACCGTGACCAAGTTTATAAACATTTTGGTATTGATAAGTTCTACGATGCAACATATTATGATATGTCTGACGATAATATTGTTAACTTAGGTTTAAAAGATAAACCGTTCTTTAAAGAGTCAGCAGAATATCAATCTAAAATGAAAGGACCATTCTATTCACACTTAATTACATTGACAAACCACTACCCATTCACATTGAGTGAGGAAGATGCAGATATTGATAAACCTAATACAGGTGATTCAACTGTTGATGGTTACATTCAAACAGCGCATTATTTAGACCAAGCACTTGAAGAGTACGTAACAGATCTTAAGAAGAAAGGTTTATACGACGATTCAGTTATTATGATTTATGGTGACCATTATGGTATTTCAGAGAACCATAATAATGCGATGGAAAAATTATTAGGTGAAAAGATTACGCCAGCGAAATTTATGGACTTAAACCGTACAGGTTTCTGGCTAAAAATTCCTGGTAAAGAAGGTACAGTAGATAAGACATATGCTGGTCAAATGGATGTTATGCCTACTATATTACATTTAGTAGGAATTGACTCTAAAAACTTCTTAATGTTTGGTACTGACATGTTATCTAAAGATCATAATGATGTAATTCCATTCCGTAATGGTGATTTCATTACGAAAGATTACAAATATGTAAACGGTAAAGCATATTCTAATAAAACCAATGAATTATTAGAAACGGAACCTAAAGATTTAGATAAGAATAAGAAACAGGTTGAGAAAGATTTAGAAATGAGTGACAATGTCTTAAATGGTGACTTGCTCAGATTCTATAAAAATCCTGATTTCAAAAAAATTGACCCGTCTAAATATGAATACAAAACTGGTCCTAAAGGGAACCAAAAATAATCAAGTAGAGTCTATAATATAAATTTTTTAGACTAATGAAAAAAGACAATTTCTATTGAAATAAATAGAAATTGTCTTTTTTAATATGATTTTGATTATGTGCAACATGTTGAGTTGCAATATATAGTTGATGCTATAGATACATGTCTTAAATGATGTTGTAATTTAAATAATTGCTGATTAATAGTTAATTTAAATATCTGTGATAATTGCAAATTTTATCCAAGCGCTACATCTAAAATCATCATAATTGTAAAGCCTAACATTAGACTTAGTGTTGCTAAATCCGTGTTGTTACCAGATTGTGAGTCAGGTATAAGTTCTTCAACAACAACGAATATCATAGCTCCAGCTGCAAAAGCTAATGCATAAGGTAAAACAGGTGTAATAACTAAAATCAATGCAGCGCCAATAGTAGCAAAGATAGGTTCTACAATCGCAGAAGCTTGTCCGTAATTAAACGCTTTCCAACGAGACGCGCCTGCCGCTCTAATAGGCATAGATAATGCTGCACCTTCCGGAATGTTTTGTATTCCTATACCAATTGCTAACCCTAAAGCACCTAGGAATGTAGCTTGACTATTTCCAGTTGCTATACCACCAAAAGCAACACCAATCGATAGTCCTTCTGGAATATTATGTAACGTAATAGCTAGTACTAATAATGTATTCTTACTTAAAGAAGTCTTAACACCCTCGCGGTACTGACTCTTATCGCCAATTCTTTGATGTAAATGAGGAATAACTGAATCGAGGACACGTATAAAGATACCACCAAATAAAAAGCCAATTGCAGCAGGTAACCAAGCAGGTAAACTACCATCTTTACCATAGTCAATAGAGGGTTGTAATAAAGACCAAAAGCTGGCAGCTATCATAATGCCCGCAGCAAATCCTTGCATAGATGTTAGTATTCGTTCATTTACGGATTTAAATATAAATACAGAAGCAGCACCTAATGCTGTGAGTAGCCAAGTAATAATACCTGCTAAAAGCGCCTGTAAATAAGGCGGTAAATTTTCGAAAAAGTCAATCATAACTCTTGTCTCCTTGTATCATTTAAGCCTAAAAAGGTGTATAATATATAGAACTGATTTAAGCTTATCAAAAATATTTAAAAAATTCGATATTTCGATTTGGAAAAGGGAGTAGATGCATGGAAGCGTATAAAATAGAGCACTTAAATAAATCATATGCGGATAAAATCATTTTCGATGATTTAAACCTATCTATTTCTGAACATGAAAGAATAGGATTGGTTGGAATAAATGGTACTGGTAAAAGCACTCTACTTAAAGTTATCGGGAATATAGATGATGATTATACAGCTGATATTACGCATCCTAATCAATATCGTATACGATATTCTTCTCAAAAGCAGGATCTAGATGGAGATATGACTGTTTTTCAAGCTGTACTTAGCTCAGACACAACGACTCTTCAAATTATAAAAGCTTACGAAGAAGCAGTTAATGCATATACACAACAACAAGATGACGCGCATTTTCAAAAGATGATGGAAGCACAAGAGGCTATGGACCGAAATAGTGCATGGGATTATAATGCTGAAATTAAAACCATATTATCTAAACTAGGTATTAATGATACGACTAAAAAGGTGAACGAACTGTCAGGTGGTCAACAAAAACGTGTTGTGCTAGCTAAAACGCTTATTGAACAACCTGATTTATTATTATTAGACGAACCTACAAACCACCTAGACTTTGAATCCATAACATGGCTAATTAATTATGTGAAGCAGTACCCTCATACTGTATTGTTCGTAACCCATGATCGTTACTTTTTAAATGAAATTGCGAGTAGAATCATTGAATTAGATCGAGGTAAATTAAAATCTTATCCAGGTAATTATGAAGACTACATAGCAATGCGAGCAGAAAATGAAATTATTGAACAAAAACAACAAGAAAAACAAAAGGCTTTATATAAACAAGAATTAGCTTGGATGAGAGCTGGCGCCAAGGCAAGAACGACAAAGCAACAAGCGCGAATCAATCGTTTTAATGATTTGGAATCAGAAGTACAAGCTCAACACGTTCAAGATAAAGGGCAACTGAATCTAGCGTATTCAAGATTAGGCAAACAAGTGTATGAGTTGGAACAACTTTCAAAACAAATTAACGGCAGAACATTATTTGAAGATATTACTGAAATTATTCAAAGTGGGCAACGTATTGGTATAGTTGGGCCAAATGGAGCTGGAAAGACCACGTTATTAAATATTTTAAGCGGAGAAGAGAACGATTATACAGGCACACTTAAAATTGGCCAAACTGTAAAAGTAGCATACTTTAAACAAACAGAAGAAACGTTAGATAGAGATATACGTATGATTGATTACCTACGAGAAGAGAGTGAAGTGGCTAAAGAGAAGGATGGTACTTCAATTTCTGTAACTCAATTACTAGAACGTTTCTTGTTCCCAAGCTCAACACATGGTAAGAAGATATACAAATTATCAGGCGGAGAGCAAAAACGCTTATATTTATTAAGATTACTCGTGCATCAACCTAATGTACTGTTACTGGATGAACCGACAAATGACTTAGATACAGAAACATTAACTATTTTAGAAGATTATATTAGTAGTTTCGGTGGTTCAGTTATAACTGTTAGTCACGATCGCTATTTTTTAAATAAAGTCGCTCAAGAGTACTGGTATATTCATGACGGAAAGATGGAACGTATTGTAGGTGCCTTTGAAGATTATGAGTCTTATAAGAAAGAGCAGGATAAATTAGTTGCACTAGAGAAACAAGCACAACAACCAAAACAAAAAACAACGGTGCGAAAAAAATCAGGGTTGTCTTATAAGGAAAAACGAGAATACGAAACTTTAATGGATCGTATAGAACAAACTGAAACACGCTTAGAAGAAATAGATGAAGAGATGATTGAGGCCAGTGCTGATTATGCCATAATCAAAGAATTAAATGAAGAGAAAGAACAATTAGAACTAACATATGAAACAGACATCACGAGATGGAGTGAATTAGAAGAACTAAAAGAGCAATAAGGGGAATGTAAAGTATGGAAGCAACATTATCGCATTATTTTGGGTATGACAAGTTCAGACCTGGTCAAAAAGAAATCATAACTAAAATAATGGATCATCATAATGTTTTAGGTGTATTACCTACAGGTGGTGGTAAATCAATTTGCTACCAAGTTCCTGGATTAATGTTAGGTGGAACGACAATTGTAATTAGTCCACTAATATCTTTAATGAAAGACCAAGTTGATCAACTTAAAGCAATGGGGATTAAAGCAGCATTCTTAAATAGTAGTTTAACTAAGAAGCAACAAAAAGAAATCGAAGATGATTTAATGAAAGGTCATATTCAGTTTTTATATGTTGCGCCAGAACGTTTCGATAATCAATATTTTTTAAGTTTATTAAGTCGAATTGATATTCATCTTATCGCATTTGATGAGGCACATTGTATTTCTAAGTGGGGGCATGACTTTAGACCTAGTTATCAAAGTGTAATTAAGAAAGTATTCACGTTACCTCAAAACTTTACAATCGTTGCACTAACAGCAACAGCTACTGCAGAAGTACAACAAGATATTATGGAAAAGTTAAACATCGATAGACGAGATGAAGTAAAAACAAGTACGAAACGTCGGAATCTTATTTTTAAAGTGAATCCTACCTATCAACGTCAGAAATTTGTTGTAGATTATGTGCAGAAACATAAAGAACAAGCAGGAATTATCTATTGCTCTACACGTAAACAAGTTGAGGAATTACAAGAAGTATTAGATGTTATCAATGTTTCTTCGTCAATTTATCATGCGGGTTTAACAAATAAAGAACGTGAGACTGCTCAAAACGAATTTGTATATGATAAAGTGAAGGTTGTTATAGCGACAAATGCTTTTGGTATGGGGATAGATAAATCAAATGTTAGATACGTTATACACTATAATATGCCAGGTGATTTAGAATCATATTATCAAGAGGCAGGCCGTGCAGGTCGTGATGGACTAGAAAGTGAATGCATTCTTTTATTTAGTGAACGTGATAAAGGATTGCATGAATATTTTATTACAGTTTCACAGGCTGATGAAGATTATAAAGATAAAATGGGTGAGAAACTCACTAAAATGATTCAATACACGAAAACGAAAAAATGCCTTGAAGCGACTGTGGTACATTACTTTGAACCTAACGAAAAATTAGAAGAGTGCGGGCAATGTAGTAGCTGCATTCAACAAAATAAAACATATGATATGACGCAAGAAGCTAAAATGATCATTAGTTGTATCGCACGCATGCGTCAAAAAGAAAGCTATAGCGTAATCATTCAAGTATTGCGTGGAGAAACAAGTGATTATATTAAATATAATGATTATGATAAGTTGACGACATATGGTTTGATGAAAGATTATACCACTTCGGAATTAAGTCATTTAATTGATGAATTGCGCTTCAAAGGGTTTTTAAACGAAAATGATGAAATCTTAATATGTGATGAAAGTGTTAAAAAGTTACTTAACAATAAAGAGAAAGTATTTACGACACCATTTAAACAAAAATCCAAAGAAAAAGTCTATATCAATACAGTTGAAGGCGTAGATCGAGCATTATACAGTGAATTAGTTGAAGTTCGACGTAAGTTAAGTGAGAAATTGGATATTGCACCGGTTAGTATTTTTTCTGATTACACGTTAGAAGAGTTTGCTAAACGCAAGCCAGAATCCAAACAAGAAATGATATCAATAGATGGTGTTGGTAGCTATAAATTGAAACATTATTGTCCAAAATTCTTAGAAATTATACATTCATATAAAGCGAGTATATAAAGTGAAAGGTAAGGTTGTTACTATTTCTGTAGCGAACCTTACCTTTATTCTATTATCACATTATTAATTTTAAATGTAATTTCTATATTTAGATTAATTTAATATGAATTCCTCATTAAACATGTTTAAATAGGGAATAAGAATGCAGACTATTTGAATAAGTAGAGCAAATGAAGGTGACTAAATGATTGAATTTAAAAATGTAACAAAACGCTATGGGGATAATGTGGCAGTTGATGATGTAAGTTTTAAAATAAATGAGGGTGAGTTTTTTGTAATCATAGGTCCATCAGGGTGTGGTAAAACAACTACTTTGAAAATGATTAATAGACTTATTCCGTTAAGTGAAGGTTATATTTATTTTAAAGATAAACCAATAAGCGATTATCCTGTTTATGAAATGAGATGGGATATTGGATATGTGTTGCAACAAATCGCACTTTTCCCTCATATGACCATTAAAGAGAATATTGCACAGGTTCCACAGATGAAAAAATGGAAAGATAAAGATATAGATCAACGTGTTGACGAATTACTTGAAATGGTTGGTTTAGAACCTGAAAAATATCGAAATCGTAAACCAGATGAATTATCAGGTGGTCAAAGACAGAGGGTTGGTGTAGTAAGAGCATTAGCTGTAGATCCACCAGTTATATTGATGGACGAACCTTTTAGTGCACTGGATCCAATCAGTCGCGAAAAACTACAAGATGATTTAATAGAATTACAAACTAAAATCAAAAAAACAATTGTATTTGTAACGCATGATATTCAAGAAGCTATGAAGTTAGGTGATCGAATTTGTTTACTTAACAATGGACATGTTGAGCAAATAGATACACCACAAGCATTCCGTAATCAGCCTAAAGGTAAATTTGTAGAAGAGTTTATGGGAAGCCATTTAGAACAAGATAAAGAAAGCTTACAGTTGAAAGATCTTAATATTACTTCGCCACTCACAGAAAAAGAAACACACCATGATTATCCGGAAATCAATAGTGATGTGCAATTACGTTCAGTTTATTCTACATTAGTCCAATATGAAGCGGTTATTGTTAATGATATATCAACCTCCACGCAATCACTCTTAAAACGTGAAGATATCTTTAAGTATTTATCTGAGATAGACAATGACAAGGGGGTTAAAGCATGAGCGAATTATTTAGCACACTCAATGATCGTAAAGGCGAAGTACTTACGACCATCTTGGAACATATCCAAATTTCATTTATTGCACTGCTAATCGCAATTTTAATCGCCGTGCCATTAGGGATTGCTTTAACAAAGACGAAGCGGTTATCTGAAGTCGTTATGAACATAGCTGCTATATTACAAACTATTCCGTCATTGGCATTATTAGGGTTAATGATTCCAATATTTGGTATTGGTCGCGTGCCAGCTATTATTGCATTAGTTGTGTATGCACTGTTGCCAATTTTGAGAAATACATATACTGGCATTAAAGAAGTTGATCCGTCTCTTATTGAAGCAGCAAAAGGTATTGGTATGAAACCGATGCGTCGTTTGACTAAAGTAGAATTGCCAATAGCTATGCCAGTGATGATGGCCGGTATTCGTACTGCTATGGTTCTAATTATCGGTACAGCAACTTTAGCCGCATTAATTGGTGCTGGTGGACTAGGGGATTTAATTTTACTAGGTATTGACCGTAACAATCCGTCTCTAATCCTTATCGGAGCGATTCCTGCTGCACTACTCGCAATTATGTTTGATTTAATACTACGTTATATGGAGAAATTATCTTATAAGAAACTACTAATCACTGTAGGTGCAATGATTCTTATTATACTATTAGTCGTTGTTGTACCTCTTTTCGGTAAAAAAGGTGACACAATTACGCTTGCAGGTAAATTAGGTTCAGAACCTTCAATTATTACGAATATGTACAAAATTTTAATTGAGGATGAAACGGATGATACAGTTGATGTTAAAGATGGTATGGGTAAAACATCATTCCTATTTAATGCATTAAAATCAGACGACATCGATGGATATTTAGAATTTACAGGGACAGTTTTAGGTGAATTAACTAAAGAAGATTTAAAATCCAAAAAAGAAGATGCAGTATATCAACAAGCTAAACAAAGTCTAGAGAAGAAATATGACATGACGATGTTAAAACCTATGAAATATAATAATACGTATGCTTTAGCGGTGAAGAAAGACTTTGCTAAAGAAAATAATATTAAAACAATCGGTGATTTAAAAAAGGTTGAAGATAAAATTAAACCAGGGTTCACTATGGAATTTAATGATCGACCTGATGGTTATAAAGCTGTGTCGAAAGCTTATGGTCTCAACTTATCTAATGTTAAAAAAATGGAGCCTAAATTACGCTATACTGCAGTAGAAAAAGATAACATTAATTTAATTGACGCTTATTCAACAGATGCAGAATTAAAACAATATGATATGGTAGTCTTAAAAGATGATAAACACGTATTCCCACCATATCAAGGTGCACCAATGTTTAAAGAAAAATTCTTAAAACAACATCCAAAAATAAAAAAACCGCTCAACAAATTAGAGGGTAAAATTTCAGATGAAGAGATGCAAGAAATGAATTACAAAGTTACCGTGAAAAATGAAGATCCATATAATGTTGCGAAACATTATCTTAAAAAAGAAGGTTTAGTAAAATAAATAGTCACGTGAAAATGTTGGAACAAGACAACGAATTAATCATGAGTTCGTTGTTTTGTTCTTTTTTTACAGAGCAAAATTTGTAAATACAATTGTAATCTGAATTATTTTTAATTACACTATTCTATAAATACACAAAAAGCGTGTATGTTTTTAGGAGGGAGAATGTGAATACTAGAAATTATTCGAGACAAGAAATTGTTAAGAGTGTGCCTCAAAAGGGATTCTTTGGACATCCCAAAGGTTTAAGTACACTATTCTTTACTGAATTTTGGGAGCGATTCAGTTACTATGGTATGAAAGCGATTCTAGCTTATTATCTGTACTATTCAGTTAGTAAAGGTGGCTTCGGCTTACCGCAGGGTACAGCGTTACAAATCGTATCATTATATGGTGCACTCATCTATATGTCTGGTACCATCGGGGGTTGGATAGCAGACAGAATCATTGGTACAAGACATGCATTATTTTATGGCGGCATATTAATTATGTTTGGTCACATCATGTTAACGATACCAGGTAGTTTAACAGTAGTAATGTTAGCACTATTACTTCTTATTATTGGTACAGGTTTATTGAAACCTAATATTTCAACTACAGTTGGTGAATTATATGACCATAATGATAGACGTTTAGATGCTGCTTTTACTATTTTCTATATGGGTATCAATTTAGGTAGTTTTCTATCACCATTTGCGACAGGTTACTTACAAACAAGACTAGGGTTCCACTTTGGTTTTGCGGTAGCAGCTATAGGGATGTTCATCGGATTAGTCACTTATTTTATTACAAATAAAAAGAATCTAGGATTGGCTGGTTTAAGCGTTCCTAACCCACTTCGAAAAGAAGAAATCAAAAAATTATCAATTATTACTGGTACTGTCGTAATAATTTTCGCAATTATCCTACTTATCTTGCAATTTATTGGAAAATTGAGTTTATCTAGTTTCAGTGTCATTGTAACGATTATAGGTATCGTGTTACCAATTTGTATTTTTGTTTATATGTTATCAAGTAATAAGACGCACAAAGAAGAGCGTTCTAGAATTTATAGTTACATACCGTTGTTTATTACGTCTGTTGCATTTTGGATGATTCAAGAACAAGGTTCGACCGTTTTGGCTAACTTTGCTGACCAGAAGACAGAACTTAGCTTAGCTAAATTGACTAATGGTGTGTTAGATTTCAACATACCAGCAGCTTGGTTCCAGTCTGTCAATCCAGTATTTATTATTATGTTAGCACCTGTCTTTGCTAGTTTATGGACTAAATTAGGCAGACATAATCCAAATACAGTATATAAATTTGCATTGGGTGCCATCTTTGCAGGTTTATCATATTTAGTTATGATTATACCTTTGAATAGTGATGCGCATTTGATTCACCCTATATGGTTAGTGTTAAGTTTCTTCTTAATCACGTTAGGTGAATTATGTATCTCACCGGTAGGGTTATCTGTAACATCTAAACTAGCACCTGCAAAGTTCTCTGCACAAATGATGGCATTGTGGATGCTCAGTAACGCTACTGCACAAAGTCTCAATAGCCAAATCGTTGTATTATTTAAGATTATTAGTGAGAAAGAGTTCTTCTTATACTCAGGATTGTTTACACTGCTTATTGGTGTTATCTTAGTAGCTATTTCTCCAATGGTTAAGAGAGCGATGAATGGTGTACATTAAGTTAATATAAATTATAACTAGTCAATAACTTGTAATTTAACAATTTTAGAGGAACAGGTTTATAATTGAATAAACATTTTTAATTTTTTGAAAAAGGAGTGGTTGGCAATGAAACAACAATTAAATCAATTAGCAGCGTATCAACCAGGATTATCACCACAAGCACTTAAAGAAAAACACGGTATAGAAGGAGAATTATATAAACTTGCTTCAAATGAAAATTTATACGGTCCTTCTCCAAAAGCAAAGCAAGCAGTTCAAGCACATTTGGATGAGTTATTTTATTATCCTGAGACTGGCTCACCTTCATTACGTAAGGCAATTAGTGAACATTTGAACGTGGATCCTTCTCGAATTCTATTTGGTGCGGGGTTAGACGAAGTCATCTTGATGATTTCAAGAGCAGTGCTAACGCCTGGAGATAAAATTGTTACAAGTGAAGGCACATTTGGACAATATTATCATAATGCAATTGTAGAATCTGCTGAAGTTGTTCAAGTACCTCTACTAAATGGTGGGTTTGATTTAGAGAATATTATTAAAGAGGTCGATGAAGAGACTGCTTTAGTGTGGTTATGTAATCCGAATAATCCGACTGGAACCTATTTCAATCATGAGGAATTGGAACACTTTTTAGAACGCGTACCTAGTCATGTGCCTGTATTGATTGATGAAGCTTACTTTGAATTTGTGACAGCAGAAGATTATCCAGATACATTGAAATTGCAAGAACGCTTTGATAATGCATTCTTGTTAAGAACATTTTCTAAGGCATATGGATTAGCTGGGTTGCGTGTAGGGTATGTCGTAGCTACAAATGAAGCTATTGAAAAGTGGAACATCATTCGACCACCATTCAATGTCACTCGTATTTCAGAATACGCAGCGATTGCAGCATTAGAAGATCAAGCTTATTTGAAAGATATTACAGCTAAAAATGCTAAAGAACGTGAAAAATTCTTTGAGATACCACAAAGTGAACATTTCTTACCTAGTCAGACGAACTTTGTATTTGTTGCAACTAAAAAAGCACAAGAATTATATGAAGTGTTACTAAAAGTGGGTTGTATCACACGTCCGTTTCCAACTGGCGTTCGTATTACAATCGGATTCCCAGAACAAAATGACAGAATGATTGATGTATTAAAACATTTTGATTATTAAGTTGATCAAATACGTAAGCTCTTTAACTTAAAATGATTAGTTGAGTTTTAGAAGTACATCATAAGTTGATTATGCAAGGGGGGTTACAATAGATTCTAAATGTCTTGTAGCACTCCCTTTTAAATTTTTGCTATACTTTAGAAGTATATAGGTGATGATTAAGGGAGAGATAGTATGTCTAGAAAATCTATAGCAATAGATATGGATGAAGTATTAGCAGACACGTTAGGTGCAATTATTGAAGCGGTTAACGTAAAAACGGAATTAGGAATTACAGTTGAGTCTTTAAATGGACAAAAGCTTAAAAATGTAATACCAGAGCATGATGGTTTAGTTCGTGATATTTTAAGAGCGCCAGGCTTCTTTAGAAATTTAACTGTTATGCCTCATGCACAAGAAGTCGTTAAGAAATTGACTGAGCAATATGATGTTTACATTGCTACTGCAGCTATGGATGTTCCAACTTCATTTCATGATAAATATGACTGGTTACTTGAATTCTTTCCATTTTTAGATCCGCAGCAATTTGTCTTCTGTGGTCGTAAAAATGTAGTGAAAACTGATTATTTAATAGATGATAATCCTCGTCAATTACAAATATTTGAAGGTGAACCAATCATTTTTACTGCGTCTCACAATGTAAGTGAAGAACGTTTTAAACGTGTTAACGGTTGGAAAGATGTAGAAGCATTCTTTCTATAGGAGTAGTTAAAATAAGCGATTAAGGTATGATAATCCAATCATTAACCTTAATCGCTTTTATATTAGTATAATAAATTCTTATTGTTCAGCATTCTCTGGAAAAGTTAGAATCTGAAGTGCTTTTGGTAGAACTTCAATTGTAATTGGCGTTTCAAGACTAATTTCACCGTCAACATCTACTTTCATAACTGGATCCGTCGATAATGTAATATGTTTGCCGGCTATGTGATCAATTCCGTTTGTAATTTCATTCCAATCCATACTATCGCGTTTTTTGAACACATCATTGAGAATAGTAAAACTTTGTTTATCAAAAATAAAACTATTCACTTTACCATCTTGAGGTGATAAATCCATAAGTGGTATTCTACTGCCACCGATATTAGGACCGTTAGCAACGACTAGCATAGAGGTATTACCATTAAGTTCTTTATCATCTACAGTTAATGTATAATCAAAATCTTCTGGATTCATTAATGTTTTAACAGTTGAACCAACATAGCTTAATTTACCGAAGATATCTTTACGACCTTCTTGCACGTTTTCCGCGTTTTGAACTATAAGTCCTAATCCCACAAAGTTAAGCACATAAGTGCCATTCACTTTCATAACATCATATGATTCCAAGTGAGACGTTTTAAGTTGTTCACTAGCTTTACTAAAGTTAGGGTTCAAGTTTAATGTTTTAGTGAAATCATTAAAGGTACCTCCAGGAATAATTCCAATAGGTACATTTAGGTCATTTGCTAAAACGCCATTAACTAATTCGTTAACTGTACCATCGCCACCTAGGATAAAAACGATATCAACATCACTACTATATTCTTGATTTTTAATTCTTTCACAATACTTAATAATGTCGCCTTCATTTTCACTTAGTTGAATTGATAGGTGTTTGCACATAGTAGTAAGTGATTTAGTTACTTCTCCTAAACCTTCATATATATCTTTGAGACCACTATGTTCATGGTAAAAAAGAACACCATGATTAAATTTTTGACCCATACGTATGCCTACTTTCATTTATTTACTCTAATTTAACATTTATTTACCCGAAATGTTATTTGCTTAATTATAATTTGAGTAAAACAAATACTTAAGTATTTATCATTACATTTTTTTAGTTGATATACAAAGAAAATGACAAGATAGAATTTATTTTCAAATGCCTTGTCATCTTCTCAATAAAGATAATTTAAATAAAAAAGCACCTTCATAGCTATAAAATTACTATGAAGATGCTTAAAGATAATTATTTGTTTTGTTTAAATGTCATCTTTTAACAATACAAAGGTGATTAATGAATACCTTTCATTGCTTTTGAAATTTTAGGAGTGAAAGCTAAGATGATTACTGTAATTACGATAGCAACGCTTCCTAAGAAGATGAAATAATTCGTTTGCCCTAAAGGCTTGATTAATTTAACTAATGTACCATTAAGTGCTTGTGCAGATGCGTTTGTTAATAACCAAACACTCATCATTTGAGCATTAAATGCTTTAGGTGCTAATTTAACAGCCGCACTATTACCAGTAGGTGATAAACATAATTCACCAATCACACATACAACGTATGATAGGATAACCCAGTTTACTGAGAAGTGTGTATCACCATAACTCATACCGATAAGTCCCATTAAAATGTATGAAGCACCAGCTAATAGCGTACCAATTCCAAATTTTACTGGAAGGCTTGGTTGTTTTTTACCCATTTTCAACCAAATCGCAGATACGATTGGTGCGAATAAAAGAATAAATAATGGGTTAATTGATTGGAACCATGCTTCACCGAAATTAGTTGTCCAACCGAATAAATTCATTTTCATATCAGAACGTTCTAAACCATAAATGTTTAATACGTTTGATCCTTGTTCTTGTATTGCCCAGAATAACATTCCTAAAATAAATAACGGAATGAATGCTTTAACACGAGAACGCTCTACATCTGTAACATCTTTACTTCGAATCATAGTAGTGAAGTAAATGATTGGTAAAGCTATACCAAGTACTAGAACCGTATTACTAATAAGATTGAATGATAAAGTATTTGTGAAATATGTAACTAATAGTACAATAGCAATGACTGCTACAATGATTCCTACAATTAATCCATATTTTTTCTTTTCTTCAGAAGATAGTGGGTTGGTTGGATTCATACCAACAGAACCTAAATTCTTTTTATTGAAAATCATATACCATACTAAACCTAATGCCATACCAATTGCTGCAATTAAGAAACCACCGTGATAGTTTTTCACGTCTAGGAAATGTTGCAGAATGATAGGTGAGATAAGTGCACCTAGGTTAACTGACATGTAGAATATAACGAAACCGGCATCCATTCGAGTATCATTCTCAGGATATAAGCGTCCAACGATGTTTGAAATATTTGGTTTCATTAAGCCTGAACCAATAATGATAAAGAACATTGATGCAAATAAACCGAACATTGCGAATGGTAAACTTAGACAAATATGTCCGATGATAATGAGTACTGCACCAATCAAGGTTGCCCCTCTAGTACCGAATAGTCTATCTGCGACCCATGCACCAGGAATTGAAGACATGTAAATTAATGCGCCATAGACTGACATGATAGACATTGCAGTCGTTTGATCAATTCCTAAACCACCATTTTTAATTTGATCATACATGTAGAAAATAAGCATGGCACGCATGCCATAATAACTAAATCTTTCCCAAAATTCTACAAAGAATAGTACCCCTAAACCACTAGGGTGTCCGAAGAACCCTCGTTGAGGTATTGTTTGAACAGCTTGTTCATGGGAATTGTTTGTTGCCATATGTATCCCAATCCTTTCTTTAAAGACTGAAGTTTAAAATCATGAATATGATAGGTGTAATTGATTAATTTCTTAAAAATAGAAATTATCAGAAATTTCAGTCAATGAGTTGATGATTTAAAATTGTATGCGAATAAGTTGCTTTATTTAGATCATCTTACTCTTTTGGAATTTTAGATGATAATAATAAAATACGCTTTAATTCACTAATAGGCAATAGTAAATTTAAATAAAATCTCACAAATAATGAAAAAATCCACTAAATTGTTTGACAATTTAGTGGTTAAGTTAATCTTTTATCTGTTATCTATTTTTTCTGGATATAAATCATGATTCATTAATCGGTGTTCAGCCATCTTCTCATATTTAGAATTTGGGCGTCCATAATTAGTGTATGGATCTATTGAAATACCGCCTCGTGGAGTGAATTTGCCCCAAACTTCAATATAATGTGGGTCCATTAAGTCAATTAAGTCATTCATAATGATATTCATACAATCCTCATGGAAATCCCCATGATTTCTAAAGCTAAATAAGTACAATTTCAATGACTTAGATTCTACCATTTTAATATTTGGAATGTACGAAATATAAATCGTTGCGAAATCTGGTTGACCTGTAATTGGGCAAAGAGATGTAAATTCAGGACAATTGAATTTTACGAAGTAATCGCGTCCTTGATGTTTATTATCAAATGTTTCCAAAACTTCTGGTGTATAGTCAAATTCATATTTATTATTTTGATTACCTAATAAAGTAATATCTTGTAGTTCTTCTTTTTGACGTCCTTGAGTCAATTGAATCACTCCTTAGTGTTAGATCGTTATTTTGTTATAGCGGTTTGTCGTCGTGCCTTTTCGAACATATAATAGCTTGCACCAATAATAATGACATAACCGATAAGGGCATAGAAATCAGGTGTTTCACCGAATAATATAAATCCGAATATAGCCGTAAAAATGATTGAAGCATACGTAAAGATAGAAATATCTTTTGCAGGTGCAAAACTATAGGCTAGTGTAATACCGATTTGGCCAACTGCAGCAGAAAGACCTGCCCCTAAAAGATAAATTATTTGTATTGTCGTCATTGGCTCATAAGTTGCGATTGAAAACGGTATTAAAACGACAACTGAAAATAATGAAAAATAAAAAACAATAGTATATGGTGCTTCTCTGTTACTTAATGCACGAACACATGTGTACGCAGAGGCAGCAAAGATACCTGAAAATAATCCAGCTAAAGAAGTAATCATTGTTGAAGAAAACTCTGGTTTAACGATAAATAACATACCTAAGATTGCTACAATCATAGCAATGATTTGATATTTTCGAACTTTCTCATTAAGAAAAATTAAACTGAGTAGTATCGTCCAAAAAGGATTAAGTTTCATCAGTGTATCCGCATCGCTTAATACCATATGATCTATAGCGTATATATTTAATAAGACACCTATAAGGCCTAGTGTAGATCGAGAAATTAAAAGGGGTTGGCTACTTAATTTCCCAAACATAGGTTGTTTATATTTAAATATGAAGAATAATGGTATGAACATTGCAACAAAATTTCGAGCTAGGGATTTTTGAAATACAGGTAAATCTCCGGCGAGTCTAAAAAAGACTGACATAAAACTAAAACCGACAGCTGAAATTAAAATTGCAATAATACCTTTAACTTTTGGATTCAAGGTTAATCGCCTCATTTGTAATAAATTACCGTATATATAGTAGCATAATTCAAATGCTAATGCATGAATACTTGAAAATAATACCAAGATGTATTATTATTTAAATACGAACAAATGTTCTACTTATGTTAAAAACACGTTAAATACTATTTTTTTACAAATGTTATATTCGTGTTTTTGGAGCAAAATATAATTAACATTTGAATAATTGCGCAAAATATATTGATAATTTAAATGATTGGACTTCAAGAATGCCGACAATTCAATAGTTTATTTAGATGCTAAAAATGCAACTAAAACACATCAAATATTCAAAAATAATTATTTGCGTCAATATAAGTTGGTCTGATGCACATTCAGACGTTTTTCCGAACTTTTGTCACGAAATAGTTACTTTTAATTAAGAGAGCAATTCTGTATAATGAAACACAGAATATAGTACTAAAACATGAAATGAACCACAACATGTTGTGGTTGTATAAAAAGTTTGTGTTATACAAATTATTCATTTTAAAGGCAATTTCACACTGATTTTAAGTTGAAATTCCTAATTTAATACTATTAATACGAACGAGCATATAGATGAAATAGTCTTGAAATTTTAGTCTAAATACTACATGTAGTGGCTAGAAATGAAAGTCACTTCTTTTAGTATATTAATCATCAGCTAGTTAACATCCAATTAAATGTCTAAAATATGTCGTATTTATTGTCTAACAAGTTTTCTTATCTATTAAGAGAACTTCTAAGAGAACTTCTTTTTAATTAATATTATGGATTGACGAAAGAAGGCGTTCCAATGAAAGTAGTTTATTTTTCTTTTTCAGGTAATGTAAGAAGATTTATTAAACGAAGTGAAATTTCAGATGTAATGGAAATTACTAAGGATAATTGTACAGATCCATTTGAAGAACCTTATATTTTAGTTACGGGAACAATTGGATTTGGTGAAGTGCCTAAAGAAGTACAATCGTTTTTAGAAGTTAATCATCATAATTTACGCGCTGTCGTGGCAAGTGGTAACCGTAACTGGGGACAAAACTTTGCGAAAGCGGGTAGAACAATTTCCGAAAAATACCATGTACCTTTATTAATGAAATTTGAAGTACAAGGTTCTAATAAAGATGTTATTGAATTTAAAAATAAGGTGGGGCATTTCAATGAAAATTATGAACGAGAAAAAGTACAATCATATTGAACTAAATAATGAAGTTACGAAACGTAAAGAAAATGGTTTCTTTACCTTGGAGAAAGATCAAGAAGCATTAGCGGTTTATCTAGAAGAAATCCATGATAAAACAATTTATTTTGACAGTGAGATTGAACGTTTACACTATCTAGTAGATAATAATTTTTATTTTAATGTCTTCGACAAATATAGCGAAGAAGATTTAGTTGAAATCACTGAATTCGCAAAATCTATCAACTTTGAATTTGCAAGCTATATGTCTGCTAGTAAGTTTTATAAAGATTATGCGCTAAAAACTAATGATAAATCACAATATCTAGAGGATTATAATCAACATGTCGCAATCGTTGCACTATATTTAGCGGATGGTAATAAGCAGCAAGCGAAACAATTTATCTTAGCAATGGTTGAGCAACGTTATCAACCTGCAACACCAACTTTCTTGAATGCTGGTCGCGCACGTCGTGGTGAATTAGTATCATGTTTCCTATTAGAGGTAGATGATAGCTTGAACTCTATCAATTTCATTGATTCTACTGCCAAGCAATTAAGTAAAATTGGTGGTGGTGTAGCAATAAATCTTTCTAAATTACGTGCTCGTGGTGAAGCCATCAAAGGTATTAAAGGTGTAGCCAAAGGGGTGTTACCAGTTGCCAAAGCATTAGAAGGCGGATTTAGCTATGCTGATCAACTTGGCCAACGTCCAGGTGCAGGTGCAGTATATTTAAATATCTTCCATTATGATGTAGAAGAGTTCTTAGACACTAAAAAGGTAAATGCTGATGAAGACTTACGTTTATCAACAATTTCTACTGGTCTTATAGTGCCGTCTAAATTCTTTGATTTGGCAAAAGAGGGCAAAGATTTCTATATGTTTGCGCCACATACGGTTAAACAAGAATATGGTGTAACACTCGATGATATTGATTTAGAAAAATACTATGATGACATGGTTGCAAACCCTAATATCGTTAAGAAGAAAAAAGACGCAAGAGAAATGTTGAATATGATTGCCCAAACACAATTACAATCAGGTTACCCATACTTAATGTTTAAAGATAATGCTAACAAAGTACATGCCAATTCAAATATTGGTCAAATTAAAATGAGTAATTTATGTACAGAAATCTTCCAATTACAAGAGACATCAGTGATTAATGATTATGGTATCGAAGATGAAATTAAACGTGACATATCTTGTAACTTAGGTTCTTTAAACATTGTAAATGTGATGGAAACAGGTAAAATTAAAGATTCTGTTCACACAGGTATGGATGCATTAACAGTAGTTAGTGATGAAGCAAATATTCAAAACGCACCAGGCGTGAGAAAAGCTAACAGTGAGTTACACTCTGTCGGTCTAGGCGTAATGAACTTACACGGCTATTTAGCTAAAAATAAAATAGGATATGAATCAGAGGAAGCTAAAGACTTTGCAAATACTTTCTTCATGATGATGAACTATTATTCAATCGAACGTTCAATGGAAATTGCGAAAGAACGTGGTGAAGTATATCAAGACTTTGATCAATCAGATTATGCCAGTGGTAAATACTTTGAGTTTTATACTTCTCAAGAATTTGAACCTAAATTTGAGAAAGTGAAACGACTATTTGATCACATCGATATTCCAACTGCTAAAGATTGGAAAGCATTACAAGAACAAGTTCAACAGCATGGTTTATATCATGCATATAGACTTGCAATTGCACCTACACAAAGTATTTCATATGTACAAAATGCAACAAGTTCAGTTATGCCAATTGTTGATCAAATTGAACGTCGTACTTATGGTAATGCTGAAACATTTTATCCAATGCCATTCTTGTCTCCTGAAACAATGTGGTATTATAAATCAGCATTCAATACTGACCAAATGAAATTAATAGATTTAATCGCTACGATTCAAACACACGTGGACCAAGGTATTTCAACAATTTTATATGTGAATTCTGAAATTTCAACACGTGAATTATCAAGATTATATGTTTATGCTCACCATAAAGGGCTTAAATCGCTATATTATACTCGTAACAAATTATTGAGTGTAGAAGAATGTACAAGCTGTGCTATCTAATTTAAGAAACTTAAGATAACAAAATTTGAAAAGGAGGAAGGTTGTAGAGTCAAAACTTAAAAATGACTCTCAACTTATCCTCTAAACGAATGAGATTTGCTTTTTAGTAATTAAGGAGGATTTATAAATGAAGGCCGTCAATTGGAATACCCAAGAAGATATGACGAATATGTTTTGGCGTCAAAATATTTCTCAAATGTGGGTAGAAACAGAATTTAAAGTATCAAAAGATATTGCAAGTTGGAAGACACTAACTGAAGACGAGAAGAATACATTCAAACGTGCGTTAGCAGGATTAACAGGATTGGATACACATCAAGCGGATGATGGTATGCCGTTAATTATGTTACACACAACAGACTTACGTAAAAAAGCAGTGTATTCATTTATGGCAATGATGGAACAAATTCATGCGAAAAGTTATTCACATATATTTACAACTTTACTTCCATCTAGTGAAACAAACTATTTACTAGATACTTGGGTAATAGAAGAGCCTCATTTAAAATATAAATCTGATAAAATTATTGAAAACTATCACAAATTGTGGGGCAAAGAAGCCTCTATATATGATCAATATATTGCAAGGGTATCAAGTGTATTTTTAGAAACCTTCTTATTCTACTCTGGTTTCTATTATCCTTTGTATTTAGCTGGACAAGGTAAAATGACTACTTCTGGTGAAATCATTAGAAAGATTTTACTAGACGAATCAATCCATGGTGTGTTTACAGGATTAGATGCTCAAAGTTTACGTAACGAACTATCTGAAAATGAAAAACAAAAAGCAGATAAAGAGATGTATAAATTATTAGAAGATTTATACGCTAATGAAGTATCTTATACACATATGTTATACGATGATATCGGCTTAAGTGAAGATGTATTGAACTATGTCCAATACAATGGAAACAAAGCATTATCTAACTTAGGCTTTGAACCATACTTTGAAGAAAAAGAATTTAATCCTATCATTGAAAATGCATTAGATACTACAACTAAAAACCATGATTTCTTCTCAGTTAAAGGTGACGGATACACATTGGCATTAAATGTAGAAGCCTTACAAGACGAAGATTTCATTTTTGATAATTAATTATCAAAGACTAACATTAATAAGCCACTAGATTCAGTGTTGTTGATAACAACTACGAATTTAGTGGCTTATTTTTGTATCAAAAAGAGTACATCGTATTTGAACAAAAATAAATATTTACTTATGTATAAAAATACTATTGAAATTCACGTCTGTAATCTTTAATATTAACAACAATGATAATCATTATCGGTGATAACGATTATCATTTTAATACATATAGCAAGATGAGGAGAATTATTAGTGAAGTTTTTATTTAAGGGTTATGTTTTACTTATTTTATTAGTTTGTTTAACTATAGTCTCCTTATTTGTTGGAGTGAGTCAGCTTTCTCTTTCAGATATTTTCCACTTAAGTGAAGAGCAACAAAATATTTTGTTCTCAAGTCGTATTCCACGGACGGTTAGTATCCTACTTTCAGGTAGTTCACTCGCGTTAGCAGGATTAATTATGCAACAGATGATGCAAAATAAATTTGTAAGTCCAACTACGGTAGGAACAATGGAGTGGGCCAAGTTAGGTATTTTAATTTCGCTAATCTTTTTTCCGAAAGGTCACATCCTAATCAAGTTGCTATTTTCAGTAGGATTGAGTTTAGCAGGGACATATTTATTTGTGAAGTTAATTAATTTGATTCGTGTTAAAGAAGTTATATTCGTACCATTATTAGGAATTATGATCGGTGGTATTGTATCTAGCTTTACTACTTTTATTGCGTTAAGAACCAATGCATTACAAAGTATTGGCAACTGGATGAATGGTAACTTTGCAATTATCACAAGCGGACGTTATGAAGTGCTTTATCTTGTAGTTCCATTACTCATTATCGCATTTATTTTTGCGAATCATTTTACGATTGCTGGTATGGGGAAAGACTTTAGTCATAATTTGGGTGTAAGTTATGAAAAAATTATAAACATTGCATTATTTATTACAGCAGCATTGACGGCTTTAGTTGTTGTTACTGTAGGTACTTTGCCATTTTTAGGTCTCATTGTACCTAATATTATTTCAATGTATAGAGGGGACCATCTGAAAAATGCACTTCCACATACGTTGATGTTAGGGTCAATATTTGTATTATTCGCTGATATCATCGGTAGATTAATCGTTTATCCTTATGAAATTAATATTGGATTAACGATAGGTGTATTTGGGACAGTGATATTCCTAATCTTACTAATGAAAGGTAGAAAGCATTATGCAAATTAGTTCTAACAAGAAAATCATCATATTAATTATTGCGACAATTTGCATGGCAGCATTTTACTTATTAGTAGGTTTAGACTTTGAAATTTTTCAATATCAATTTCAGAGTCGATTAAGAAAATTAATACTTATACTCATTGTTGGTGGTGCTATAGGGGCATCAGTTGTTATATTTCAAGCGATAACAACGAATCGATTATTAACACCATCAATCATGGGTCTCGACTCTGTTTATCTATTTGTAAAAGTGTTGCCAGTTTTTTTAGTCGGTACGCAAGCAGCAGTGGTTACAAATGTGTATTTAAACTTTTTTGTGACGTTAATTGCGATGGTCTTATTTTCATTATTGCTTTTTGAAGGCATGTTTAAATTAGGACATTTCTCAGTATATTTCATTTTACTTGTAGGAGTCATCTTAGGAACATTCTTCCGAAGCATTACTAGCTTTATTCAGCTAATCATGGATCCTGAGTCATTCTTAGCGGTTCAAAGTGCCATGTTTGCGAGTTTCGAAGCCTCAAACTCACGATTGGTATTAGTATCTATATGTTTATTGCTTGTCTTAATTATTATTACCGTGATAATACGTCCATATTTAGATGTACTACTACTTGGAAGAGCACAAGCAATCAATTTAGGTGTTTCTTACGAGACAATGACGCGCTTGCTACTCATATTAGTGGCACTATTAGTTTCTATTTCCACTGCTTTAGTTGGTCCTGTTACATTTTTAGGATTACTAACTGTAAATTTAGCCCATGAATTAATGAAGACATATGAACATAAATATATATTGCCAGCGACGATATTAATTAGTTGGATTAGTTTATTTATGGCGCAATGGATCGTTGAGAATTTATTTGAAGCGACAACAGAGTTTAGCTTAATCATTGATTTAATCGGTGGAAGTTACTTCATTTACTTACTTATCAAAAGGAGAAGTGCAAATTGATTGAAATTAAAAATTTAGACAAAGCTATACAGAATAAGCCAATTTTAAAAAATATTAACGTCGACATTCAAAAAGGTAGACTAACATCGCTTATAGGACCTAATGGCGCCGGTAAAAGTACTTTACTGTCTGCTGTTAGTCGTCTGTTTGAGTATGAAAAGGGAACAATTAAGATTGAAGGTAAAGCTGTCGTAGATTATAAAAATGATGATTTAGCTAAAAAATTAAGTATTTTAAAACAAACAAATCATACAGAAATGAATATAACAGTTGAGCAATTAGTTAATTTTGGTCGATTTCCATATTCAAAAGGTCGTATGAAGAAAGAAGATTATGAACAAGTTGAATATGCCCTAGACTTATTGCAACTCCAGAATATTCGTCATCGAAATATAAAAACGTTATCTGGTGGTCAAAGACAACGTGCTTATATTGCAATGACAATTGCTCAAGATACAGATTATATATTATTAGATGAACCGTTAAACAACCTAGATATGAAACATTCTGTACAGATTATGCAGACGTTACGCCGCCTCTGCAAAGACTTAAATAAAACGATTGTCATTGTTCTACACGATATAAATTTTGCTTCATGCTATTCAGATGACATCATTGCACTAAAAAATGGTGAAATTGTCAAAGCAGATACAAAAGATAACGTTATACAAGCTGAGATTTTAAAAAAATTATACGAGATGGATGTTCATATCGAAGAAATTAGAGGACAACGAATTTGTTTGTATTACGATGAAGACACTTTTGACTCACTTTTATAATTAAATAATTTAACCTGATATTTCAAAGGGGTGATGCTATTCGAAGACGTAGACAAGAGAGAAGTTCAATTGATGAGCAGCATAAAGGTTAAATATTTTTAGAGGAGTCGTACATATGAAAAAAACAGTCTTATTTTTAGTATTATCTTTAGTATTAGTTTTATCAGCTTGTAGTAATGAATCAAGTAGTAACGATTCAGGTTCTAAGAGTGATAGCAAAGATTCAAAAGAAACTGTGAAAATTAAGAATAATTTCGAAGCTTCAGGTAAAGAACGAGATGGTAGTGACGCTAAGAAAGTAAGCAACACTGTTGAAGTTCCTAAAAATCCTAAAAATGCAGTAGTCTTAGATTATGGTGCTTTAGATGTACTTAAAGAATTAGGTGTGGCTGATAAAGTAAAAGGCTTACCAAAAGGTGAAAACAACGAATCATTACCTGATTTCTTAAAAGAATTTAAAGATGATAAATATGTTAACACCGGAAATCTTAAAGAAGTTAATTTCGACAAAGTAGCTGCTGCTAAACCAGAAGTTATATTTATCTCAGGTAGAACGGCAAATCAGAAGAATTTAGATGAATTCAAAAAAGCTGCACCAGACGCTAAAATCGTTTACGTAGGTGCGGATGAGAAAAACTTAGTTAAAGACATGAAGAAAAACACTGAAAACTTAGGTAAAATTTACGACAAAGAAGATAAAGCCAAAGACATTAACGAAGACTTAGATGAAAAAATATCTGAAATGAAAGATGAAACTAAGAAGTTCAATAAAACTGTAATGTATTTATTAGTAAATGAAGGTGAATTATCAACATTTGGTCCTAAAGGTCGATTTGGTGGTTTAGTATTTGATACATTAGGCTTTAAACCAGCAGATGAGAATGTTAGCAATAGTCCACATGGTCAAAACGTAAATAATGAATATATTAGCAAGCATAATCCAGATGTTATTTTAGCAATGGACCGTGGTGAAGTTGTAGGCGGAGAATCAACTGCTAAAAAAGTGTTAAGTAATAATGTTATTAAAGACGTTAATGCAGTTAAAAATGATAAAGTATATCAATTAGATCCTAAATTATGGTACTTTGCTTCTGGTTCAACTACAACAACTATGAAACAAATTGATGAATTAGAAGAAGTAGTCGATAAATAAATTGATGGTATAAGTTTTCAATATCGCCCAGAATAGGGCGATATTTTTTTGACTAAAATTAGTGTTGAAAATTATTTTATAATAAAGTAATATAATTTAAGTGATATTGATAATTGTTATCACTTAATATTGCAACTAGAGAATGTTGCAACGATGAAGAAAATAATTTTGTTTTTAATATTAAGTCTTACTTTAGTCTTAACAGCGTGTGGTAAAAGCTCTGACGGTAACAATGATACTTCGAAGAGGAATGACATTAAAGACATAGTTCAAATTGAAAATAATTATAAGACAAGAGGCGAGAAAAAGATAAAAGTGATGCCAAAGAAATTAAAGAAACTGTTGATGTGCCGAAGAATCCAAAACGTGCAATTGCCTTTGATTATGGTGCCGTTGATGTATTAAAAGCGTTTGGCGTTCAATACCGCATTATTGGATTACCTAAAGGCGAGAAAAATGCTGCGTTACCTGAATTTCCTTCAGAATTCAAAGATGATAAATACATCAATACTGGTAATTTAATACAAATTAATTTTAATAAAATAGCTAAATCTAAACCAGAGGTCATTTATATTTCTGGAAGAACAGCAACAGTGAAGAATATAGATGAACTTAAAAAAGCTGCACCAGACGCTAAAATCGTTTATGTTGGTGCCAGTGAGAAAAATTATATAAATGATATGAAATCTGTAACAACTAAATTAGGAAAAATTTATGGTAAAGAAGATAAAGCTAAATCATTAATTGAAGAGTTGAATGAAAAATAGCGGATACAAAAACGAAAGTTGAAAAATTAGATAAGAAAATAATGTATCTTTTAGTTAATGAAGGTAAATTACCTACATTTGGACCAGGTGGTAGATTTGGAGATTTAATCTAGGATACATTAGGATTTAAACCTACAGATGAGCATGTCAAAGCAAGTCCACATGGCCAAAATATTAATAATGAGTATATTACAAGTAAAAATCCTGATATTATCTTAGCAATGGATAGAGGACAAGTTGTAAGTGGCAAATCAAGTGCAAAACAAACGTTATCTAATGATGTAATTAAAGATGTAAATGCAGTTAAAAATGGTAATGTTTATGAATTAGATCCTAAACTATGGTACTTTAGCGCTGGTTCAACTTCGACAATAATCAAACAAATTGATGAATTAAATCAAATCTTGAAAAAATTAAAATAATAAAAACTCAAAGTATAAAGGCTTAGTAACAATTGAAAGATTGTTACTAAGCCTTTATTATAATTCAAAATATAAATGATAGTGGAATTTACAACGACTATTAAAATGTGCTTGGCATTTAGGACATAGCTCTGTCATCATATAATCTTGAATAGACATTTCATGTTTACATACACCACACATAATTGCCTTTTCATCAAATTCTTGTTCTGACCATCTTTTGATAGGATGTGTTTCGTGTTCTTCGTGACATTGATAACACGGATAATATTTATTGCAGCATTTGAATTTTATTGCTATAACATCTAAAAAAGTATGGTAATGTGTGCATCGTGTTTCATTGTCTACAAGTGAGCCATAAACCTTTGGCATCATTCATCGTCTCCCATCAACATATATAGTTGCTATTCTTCAGGATGCTCTCCAATAATTCGAACTTCACGATGAAGTTCGACATCGAATTTTTCTTTCACTACTTTTTGTACGTGATGAATTAAATCTTCATAATCAGTAGCTGTTCCATTATCTACATTAACCATGAATCCTGCATGTTTTTTAGAAACTTCTACGCCACCAACGCGATAACCTTGTAAATCTGAATCTTGTATTAATTTTCCTGCAAAATGACCCGGTGGTCTTTGGAACACACTACCACATGATGGGTATTCTAGTGGTTGTTTAGACTCACGACGTTCAGTTAAGTCATCCATCTTCGCTTGAATTTCGTCTAATTTTCCTGGTTCAAGTGTAAAAGCAGCTTCAAGTACAACTAAATGTTGCTTTTGTACAATACTATTTCTGTAATCTAATTCTAATTCTTTATTAGTAAATTGAATTAAATCACCTTCTTCATTAACACAAAGCGCGTAGTCGATACAATCTTTGATTTCACCACCATATGCGCCAGCATTCATGTAAACAGCTCCTCCGACAGAACCTGGAATGCCACAAGCAAATTCTAAACCTGTTAACACATGGTCTCTAGCAGCACGTGAAACATCTATAATTGCAGCACCGCTTCCAGCAATAATAGCATCATCAGAAACATTAATATGCTTTAATGATAATAAGCTAATAACAATACCACGAATGCCACCTTCACGAATAATAATGTTTGACCCATTTCCGAGGTATGTGACCGGGATATCTTTTTCTTTAGCGTATCTTACAATAGCTTGTACATCCTCATTTTTAGTGGGAGATAAATAAAAGTCTGCATTTCCACCTGTCTCGGTGTATGTATATCGTTTTAAAGGTTCATTTACTTTAATAATATCTTCAGGTATTAAGGATTTTAAATCTTGTAAGATGTCTTCTTGCTTTAACATAAGTACATCCTTTCTTCTCTTCTATAATCTAATTTTTATTATAGCAATTTTATAGATGATTTGCGAAAACGACAACAGAATTCAAAGTTTTACAACTTTTGAAATATATCTTCAAAGTATTTCTGTTTTTGATTTTCGTATGGCCTTATATAATTAACATGTTGGATAATAGAAGTCTTTTTTTCTGAAAAGTGACGTGCTATATCTGATTGTGTTGCAAGTACTTTGTCTACTTCAATATACTGTTCGAATAAGGGTGTGTCCATTTGAATAATGTGTAGGCGAATGGTTTGTCTCAAATCAATCATATTATTGAATTTAGCCATCATAACTTTCTTCTTATAGGGGTGATGGAGACGATAAAAGCCTAAATAATTTAATCGTTTCTCATCTAGAGCTGTGATATCATGTAAATTATTTACACCAACTAAAACATCTAAAATGGGCTCAGTTGCATAATTAAAATGACTTGTGCCTCCAATATGTTGCGTGAACTTTACAGGAGAATCTAGTAAGTTGAATAATGATGTTTTAGTCTTTTGATATAATGTGTCATATTCAGATTGAGTGTCGCCATGAATAAAAGGTTGAACGGTTGAGTACATTCGTATCTCCTTTAAATTATAAGTTTTGACAAATTCTGAAATACTATAACACAAATCATTTTCAATATAAATAGCTTTAGGTATAATACGTGTTGATAGGAGTGCATTTATGAAGAAATTAGCAATACTTTCTATAATGTTGATATGTGGCATATTGCTCTCATCGTGTGGCAATCAAAGTAGCGCGGACTTAAAGGATTTTCAAACACAACTTAATAAGGTTGAAGATGAGAAGAAAGATCTTAAAACTGTAATGGACAAGATTCACTTGAAACAATTGGATCAATTGAGCAAGACGGACACCACTGATAAGAATAAAAGAGAGTTTGAAGCACTACAAAAAGATATTAACAAACACTTAATTCCTCAATTTAAAAAATATGAAAAGTCAGCTAAACAATTACCAGCTGAACATCAAGATGTTAAAGACTTAAAGAACAAGTACTTAGAAAATGTAAAACAGGAAAAACAATCTATATATGATATTAAAACCTTTGTAGATTTATGTAATAAGTCAATTAAGGCGAATGAAGATATCTTGGATTATACAAAGTTATTTGAAAGTAATCGCTCACAAGTAGAAACGCAAATTAAAAAGGCAACTAATCAAGAAGATGCCAATCAGTTAACATCTAAAATTGAAAGTAACAATCAAAATCTTAAAGAAGCTGCACAAAAATACTTAGAAAGTGATGATACTAATTCTAAGAAAGCAATTGACGAACATATTAAACCGTTAATTGAGAAGCAAATTACAGAATTAAACCAAACCAATATTACTGACCCAAAAGTCAACAGTGCTCGCAAAAATGCGATTGAAATGTATTATAATTTATTGAATTACTATGACACGCGAGAAACTACCATTGAAATAGATAAAAAACTTTCTAAAATTGATGTAGAAAAGTTACCGAAAACGGGTAAAGAATTAAGTGAGGATAAAAGTGGTTTTTCCGAAGATTTGAAAAAGTTAAAAAAGCAATAGATAGACATAGTTGATAAAATTAAAATTTTTGGTTAACAATGGACTTTGAAATGTGTATAATTGAACCCATTGAGTAGTTTATAAAGATTATAAAGAGCAACATGGGCACAAATAATTTTAGAGGTGAATAGAATGGCTATAAAGCTAAGTTCGATTGACCAGTTTGAGCAAGTACTTAAAGATAATAAATATGTATTTGTATTTAAACATAGTGATACTTGTCCAATCTCAGCAGATGCATACGATCAATTTAATAAATTTTTATATGAAAGAGATATGGATGGCTATTACTTAGTCGTTCAAGAAGAAAGAAAACTTTCTAACTATATCGCTGAAAAGACAAATGTGAAACATGAATCGCCACAAGCATTCTATTTTATTGATGGTGAAGCAACTTGGAATGCTAGTCACAGTGATATTAATGTATCTTCATTAGCTCAAGCTGAAGAATAACAACTATCAACAATTAAAAATAGTAAACGTGTTTAGGTTAAAAATAATAGTTTAGACTGCATTATAAAGTGCAGTAGCTGACAAATCTGAGAGACTGGCCACACAATGGCTTCTCAGCTCTAGTCATCCATGCAGGAGTGGGCAATGAATTCTAGATGAATTCCGTATCACTCCTGTTTTTATTTATCTATTTGCAACAGCTATTATTATGAAAAGTAGAGACAACCCATGTATAATGTGAAAGTGAAGTCGAATGTATAACATCTAAATCAATATATAAATAAAGAAAATGGCATGAGGTGATTAACAGATGAAAATATTAGTAGCAATGGATGAATTTAACGGTATAATCTCAAGTTATCAAGCGAATCGCTTCGTTGAAGAAGCGGTAGCCAGTCAAATTGAAGATGCTGATATTGTACAAGTGCCATTATTTAATGGGCGTCATGAACTAATGGATTCGGTGTTCTTATGGCAATCAGGTACGAAATATAGAGTAAATGTGCATGATGCCGATATGAAGGAAGTTGAAACAGTTTATGGTCAAACTGAACAAGGATTAACTATAATTGAGGGGAATTTATTTATAAAAGGACAAAAACCGGTTGAACAACGTTCAAGTTACGGTTTAGGAGAAGTAATTATAGATGCACTGAATAATGGAGCCGATAACATTGTTATTTCACTTGGTGGCATCGATAGTTTCGATGGTGGTATTGGGATGATGCAAGCTTTAGGTGTTCAATTCTATAATGATGAAGGAGAACTTCTAGATGCACGTGAAGGTGCTCAAGTGATTAAATTTATTCGTCGAATAGATTTTTCTGCAATACCTCAAAATTTCAAAGATGCCCATATTAAATTGATGTCTGATTTTTCTAGTAAATTATATGGTAAGCATAGTGAAATTATGAAGACTTATGAAACACATCAAATGACACGAGAAAAAGCGGCAGAAATAGATAATTTAATTTGGTACTTCAGTGAGCTTGTTAAAAATGAAATGAAAATTGCTATGGGTCCTATCGAAAGAGGTGGCGCTGGTGGTGGTATTGCAGCATTATTAAATGGATTGTACGATGCTGAAATATTAACAAGTCATGAATTGGTTAACCAAATAACACATTTAGATGATTTAGTTTCTCAGGCGGATTTAATCATCTTTGGTGAAGGTGTTAAAGAAGAGGATCGCTTACTTGAAACAACGACTTTAACGATTGCAGAATTAGCGCAAAAACATAATAAACCTGCTATTGCTATTTGTGCGACTGATGACAAATTTGATGTCTTTGATCAGTACCATGTTACAGCAATGTTTAATACTTTCGTAGAGATGCCAGAAAGATACACAGACTTTAAAATGGGTATACAAATTCGACACTTTACTGTTCAAGCACTTAGATTATTAAAAACGACATTAAATAATGTATAAATGAATAACTAACAAAAGGCAAACCGCAATTACCTATATAAGCATGGTAATTACGATTTGCCTTATTCATTATGTTTATTTATGGTGATGTGTGACTTCTTGAGCAATACCAATGATGACTTGCACTGCTTTCTCCATTACATCGATTGACGCATATTCAAAAGGTCCATGGAAATTACCGCAACCTGTAAATATATTAGGAGTTGGTAAGCCTTTAAATGATAATTGTGAACCATCAGTTCCACCACGAATAGGTGCAGTGTTTGGTTCTATACTTAAATCATTGAACACTTTTTTAGGAATATCAATAATATATGGATGTGGTTCAATCTTTTCAGCCATATTATAATATTGATCTTCTATATCTACTTTCACTGGGAAATCTTCATAATGGACATTAATATCGTCACGAATTTCTAATAATTTTTTCTTACGTAATTCGAATGATTCTCTATCATGATCACGAATGATATAATGTAATGTTGTTTTTTCAACATTACCTTCGAATTTCATCAAATGATAAAATCCCTCATAGTCTTCCGTACGTTCAGGAACTTCGCCAGCGGGTAGTAGACTATGAAATTGATGGCCTAATGAGATAGCATTGACCATGATGTTTTTAGCAGATCCTGGATGGACATTCACACCATGTGTAGTTATCTTAGCCTCAGCGGCATTAAAACTTTCAAATTGTAATTCTCCAAATTCACTGCCGTCCATTGTATAAGCGAAATCTGCATTGAAACGTTCCACATCGAATTTATGAGGACCTCGTCCAATTTCTTCGTCTGGCGTGAATGCGATACGGATTCGACCATGCTTGATTTCTGGGTGTTCTATTAAATATTTTACTGCTTCCATGATTTCGACAACTCCAGCTTTATCATCTGCACCTAACAGTGATGTGCCGTCAGTAATCATTAGCGTATGACCTACAAGTTTTTTTAATTCTGGAAAAGTTTCTTGACTCAATACTCGACCAGTATCACCTAATTTAATTGTTTTACCATCATATTGTTCTACAATTTGCGGATTCACATTGCTGGCATTAAAATCTGGTGATGTATCAACATGTGCCAGGAACCCAACGGTAGGGACGTCGAAAGATACATTGCTTTCTAACGTCGCAAATAAATATCCATTGTCGTCGAGATCCGTTTCTAAGCCAAAACCTTCAAGTTCTTGTTGTAATAAACGCAATAAATCCCATTGCTTCTCAGTTGAAGGTGTAGTTGAAGATTCCGGATTAGATTGTGTATCAATTTTTACGTAACGTGATAATCTATCTATAAGCTGTGCTTTCATAGCAAGACATCCCCTTAGACTCTATTATTCATATTATAAGATTTTCTATATGTTTTACCTTTAATTTTATCATAATACTGCTTTATACGTGTGTAAATATAGTAGAGGATTTCTGCTACTAAAATGCCGAATGCGATTGAACCAGAAATAAGTGTAACTTCTAAGAAAGTATTCACTGCTTGCGTATAATCATTTGAGACTAGATAACGTGTTGCTTCATATGCAGTTCCACCTGGAACAAGTGGAATAATTCCGGGCACTATAAAAATGATAACAGGGTGCTTATAACGACGACTCATAACATGGCTAAGTAACCCGAGTATTAAACTTCCTAGAAATGAGGCACCTACTTTTCCTAAATCCATATCTACAGTGAATTGATAAATTGTCCATGCTACAGCACCTACAAAACCACATGCTGCGAGTAGTCGCTTCGGTGCATTGAAAATAATTGAGAAGAGTACTGTAGAAATGAAACTAATAGTAAAATGGAATAAATAAAATAACATTTATAAACAGCCTTTCTTAAATAATTAGTAAAACGATGGCTACACCAGCACCGATGGCGAATGAAGTTAATGCAGCTTCCACGCCTCTAGACATTCCAGCTAATAATTCACCAGCCATTAAATCTCGAATTGCATTACAGATTAATATACCAGGTACAAGTGGCATTACACTTGAAATGGTAATGATATTTTGATTCGTGGCAATACCAAGTTTGGTAAATGTGGCTGCAATAGTGATGACGACAGCGGAAGCAACGAATTCTGAGAAGAATTTAATTTTAATAAAACGCTGTACTAAACTAAAAGTAAGAAAAGCAGCTCCACCAGCTATAACAGCAATCCAGCAGTCAGATGCTACACCGCCAAACATGAATAAAAAGAATCCGCAGGCAATTGCAGCAGCAAAAAAGTTTAGTAAAAATGAATATTGCAATGATGCTCGGCGCAAATGAATTAATTCAGATTTTACTTCATCAATGGTTAATTCATTTCTGGAAATTTTTCTAGATAAACTATTAGTGAGTGCGATTTTTTCTAAATCTGTAGTACGTTCACGGATTCTAATAAGTCGTGTATTTGTTCGATCATTGAGTGAAAAGATAATGGCTGTTGATGTTACAAAGCTATATGTATCATGTAAACCATAACTATGAGCTATACGATTCATCGTATCTTCAACACGATAAGTTTCCGCGCCAGCTTCTAGAAGAATTCTACCAGCTATTAAAACTACATCAATCACTTTATTTTCATCGATAATAGTGATTGAATCTGACATAAACGGCACCTCCGTAACATTAGATAATTGAATTTATTTCAATAGACAATTTGAAGTGTACAACTTGCACACGTAACTTGCAATAGTACGTTTAGTATTCATACCACATCTAGGCCGTTGCTAACATGAAATTAAGTATAATTACATATAAAAAGTGGCTCTACGTCAAATCGGACTGATGAGTCCAAA
>NZ_KV830639.1:38344-38616 GCF_001836805.1 Staphylococcus sp. HMSC062A01 | reverse complement strand
AAGCAGGCGCTCTCCCAGCTGAGCTAAGCCCCCAAATTTTTTTAAGAAGTCGGGAAGACAGGATTCGAACCTGCGACCCCTTGGTCCCAAACCAAGTGCTCTACCAAGCTGAGCTACTTCCCGTATGTAATTAAATAATAAATAAAATTTAAATGGCGCGCCCGATAGGAGTCGAACCCATAACCTCTTGATCCGTAGTCAAACGCTCTATCCAGTTGAGCTACGGGCGCTTTATTTAAGATGGTGCCGAGGACCGGAATCGAACCGGTACG
>NZ_KV830639.1:0-38244 GCF_001836805.1 Staphylococcus sp. HMSC062A01 | reverse complement strand
GCAAGGTGGTGTTCTACCACTGAACTACTTCCGCATATGGCTATTAAAATAATCGTATGAGCCATAGAGGATTCGAACCTCTGACCCTCTGATTAAAAGTCAGATGCTCTACCAACTGAGCTAATGGCTCAAAGATGGTGCCGGCCAGAGGACTTGAACCCCCAACCTACTGATTACAAGTCAGTTGCTCTACCAATTGAGCTAGGCCGGCTAATTAAGAATGGTGGAGAATGACGGGTTCGAACCGCCGACCCTCTGCTTGTAAGGCAGATGCTCTCCCAGCTGAGCTAATTCTCCAACGTGCAAGCCTGGCAACGTCCTACTCTAGCGGAATGTAAATCCAACTACCATCGGCGCTAAGGAGCTTAACTTCTGTGTTCGGCATGGGAACAGGTGTGACCTCCTTGCCATTGTCACCAGACAATAACTTACTCAATTAATTATAATGTCGATTGTTTTAATTTTCAATAGTTAATTTTACACTTTGTTAAAAATATCTTTACAAGTATTTTACAAAATTAAGTTTCGTTTTTGACGACTTTTATATCATACAACATTCAAAAAGCAAAGTCAACTAATTTTTGAAAATTTTTATTTAACAAGTTTATCATTTGTCGTTTCGCTTCTTTTGAACACTTTTACTATGTTAGCACATCTCAACCATATTGACTACACTTTTTTTATATTGTTTTACAATAACTTCTCTACTCTTTTTTACTTTTGTAACTTCCCCTTGATAATAACCCTTTATCACACCATTATATTTAATCCTTTAGTTTTATATAAATTGAAAACTAATTGTTCCTTTTGTCTCTTTTATTAACAATAACTGTCTCAAAATAAAAAAGAGATTGAGATATATTAGGTTAACATTTGAATAAACCTAAACTTTATCTCAATCTCTAATATTTAATTTAATCTATTTTTGTCTCATATAAGGGAATAATAATACGTCTCTAATAGATGGAGAGTCAGTTAACAACATAACTAAGCGATCGATACCGATACCTAAACCACCTGTTGGAGGCATGCCATATTCTAAAGCTTCAATATAATCTTCATCCATTTCATGCGCTTCATCATTACCTTGTGCTTTTTCAACAAGTTGTGCTTCGAAACGTTCACGTTGATCAATTGGATCATTTAATTCAGTGAATGCATTCGCATGTTCTCTACCTACGATAAACAACTCGAAACGGTCTGTAAATCTTGGATCTTCCGGATTTTTCTTCGCTAAAGGTGAGATTTCAATTGGATGTCCATAAATAAATGTCGGTTGAATTAACGTTTCTTCAACTTTTTGTTCAAAGAATTCATTTAAGATATGACCATATTTCATATTATCAGTAATTTCTATATTATGTTCTTTAGCTGCTGCGATTGCTTCTTCATCAGATTTAATTTGATAGAAGTCTACACCTGTAGCTTCTTTCACTGCATCTACAATATGAAGGCGTGTCCATGCAGACTCTAGGTCAATTTCCTCTTCATTGTATTGAACTTTTGCAGAACCAAATACTTCTTGAGCGATATGTCTTACCATAGATTCAGTTAAATCCATGATATCGTGGTAATCAGCGTATGCTTCATATAATTCAATCATAGTAAATTCTGGATTATGTCGTGTTGATACGCCTTCGTTACGGAATACTCGTCCAATTTCATAGACTTTTTCAAGGCCACCAACAATTAAACGTTTTAAATGTAATTCAATTGCTATACGCATATAAAGTGTAGCGTCTAGTGCATTATGGTGCGTAACAAATGGTCGTGCTGCTGCACCACCTGCAATTTGATGCATCATTGGTGTTTCAACTTCTAAGAAACCTTGTTTATTTAAGTAATTACGCATTTCTTGAATAATTTTACTACGGTTAATGAATGTTTGAGTACTATCTTGATTTGTAATCAAGTCTAAATAACGTTGACGATAACGTTGTTCAATATCTTGTAAACCATGGAACTTATCAGGTAAAGGTCTAAGCGCTTTAGATAATAAAGTGAATGTCTTAGCTTTTACTGATAGCTCTCCAGTATTTGTTTTGAACATTACACCTTCAATACCAACAATATCGCCTAGGTCTGCACCTTTCCATAAATTGTCGAAATCTTCTTCGCCAATTTGGTCCTTACGCACGTAAATTTGAATTTGACCAGTCAAATCTTGGACATGTGCGAAACCAGCTTTACCTTTACCACGTTTAGTCATCAAACGGCCGGCAATCGACACATGACTTTCATCTTCTTTATCATGTAATTCTTCTTTTGAGAATTCATCCCATTGTGATTTTAGTTCACTAGCAGTAGCTGAGCGCTCAAAACGTTTTCCAAATGGGTCGATTCCTAAATCAATTAATTCTTGTAGTTTTTGACGACGGACCTGCATTTGGTCATTCATTTCTTCTGACATAACTTTCTCTCCTTTAAATTTCATTTTAATGAAAATCATTCCATGGATTATTTCTAAATTGCTTATAGGATATCATATTACTAATATGGTGTTACTTAATTGTATTGTTTTACAAAATTGACATTACCTGTATCACTTTCAAAGTATGATCATCACTATTTTCGCATTTCTATAATATTAATTAAATGTATAATTAATACTTCTTAACCTTTATATTTCTTCACTGTGTCATCTGGTATGACTAAATCAGAGATACGAGTATTTGAACGAGGTTCTATTTGTGTTGATGCAATATCATTTAATGGTATTAATACAAAAGCACGTTCACCCATTCGAGGGTGGGGAACTTCAAGGTCATCTTCTTCTATAACCTTATTTCCATATAACAAAATATCGACATCTAATGTCCTTGGACCCCAACGAATGTCTCTAACTCGATGTAATCGTTGTTCAGTTTCTAAGCAATATTTAAGAAGTTCTTTGGGCTCCAATTCTGTTTCAATTTCTAAACACAAATTTAAAAAATTGGGCTGCTCAGTATACCCCACTGGTGCAGTTTCATATATTGGAGAGATCTTAGTCACGGAAATACCTTCAATACTATCAATTATTTTTATAGCATCTTGTAATTGCTGTTCCCTATCACCAATATTGCTTCCTAAACCTAAATACGATTGTACCATTTAACGATTCTCCCTCACTATCTCTATACCTACGCCATCATAGTGACCAGGAATAGGTGGATTTTCTTTAGTGATTCTGACTTTCGTTTCCATTACACGATTATAGTGTGAATTTATACGTTTTGCAATACGTTCAGCTAGATGTTCGATTAAATTACATGGTGGACCTTCAACGATTTCTTTAACATCTTCAAACACTTCTCCGTAATGCACAGTATCTATCACATTATCAGATTGTCCCGCTTCTTCTAAATTCACTTTCAACGTAACATCTACTACAAAGATTTGACCTATCTCATTTTCAGCAGGTAAGGCACCATGGTATGCGTAAAATCTCATACCATTAAGAAAGATTGTGTCGTTCATCTTCATTCTCCTTTAAGAAATCCATACTTTGACCTAATCTAGCGTTTAATTGCACATTATGTACACGCACAGCTTTGACGCCTTTCATTATACCATAAGCTGTTGTAGCAGCTGTCGCCTCATCACGTTCTAACGCTTTAGTTTCTGTACCAATTATTTCTTTAATAAAACGTTTTCGACTCGTTGCTAATAAAACAGGATACTCAGTTGCTACAAGTTCATCTAAACGTGCCATTACTTCATTTTCTTCATCACGTGTTTTGGCAAAGCCAATCCCAGGATCTAGCCATATTTTATGTTTTGGAATTCCGGCCATTTCTGCTTTGTTCGCTTGAGTAATAAGTGATAATAGCATTTCTTCAACAACTGGTTGTTCGCGATGTCCGTTACCATTATGCATTAATACAACTTCAGCATCGTAAGCAGCCACAACATCAAGTATTTTAGGATCATATAACCCTGCCCATTGATCATTGATCATCGTTGCACCTAATTTTAAGCACGCTTCCGCTACTTCACTACGATATGTATCTATTGAAAGTTGAATATTAAATTTTGCAAGTTCTTTCACTACAGGAACTACACGCTCAATCTCTTCTTCCGTTGAAATTTCTGTGAATCCTGGTCGTGTAGAAATACCGCCGACATCAATGATATCTACACCTTCTTCTATCATCTCTTTAGCACGTTTGACCGCTTTATCCACTGAATTATACTTACCACCGTCAGAGAATGAATCTGGTGTCACATTCAATATTCCCATAATTTTTGTTTTAGTCATTCTTGTCACGTCACCCTTCGTTCTTTTAGAAAATGATATGTAGAAAAATATCTACTTTTGCTCAATAGTCACATATTAATGATACACTCATTTTCTAAACATTTCAGTTTTTATAATCGCCAAAAAACATGCAAAGTATTTAATAATTTAAAACAAGGTATTCATCTCTTCAAAAAGAAAACGCTAGCGAAGCAAAATTAAGCTTCACTAGCGTATAAATATTGTTTAAAAAATTAATCTTCGAATGAATATAAAGGTGTTGATAAGTAACGTTCACCATTACTTGGCAATACTGTTACAACTGTTTTACCTTTACCTAATTCTTTAGCTTTTTGAATTGCAGCATGAATTGCAGCACCAGAAGAAATACCTGCTAGGATACCTTCTTCTTTAGCAACGCGACGAGATGTTTCCATAGCTGTATCATTGTCTACTTTGATGATACTATCATAAATATTTGTATCTAAAGTATCCGGTACGAATCCTGCACCTAAACCCTGCAATTTATGTGGTCCTGGCTCACCACCACTTAATACTGGTGATGCTTCAGGCTCTATAGCAACGATTTCAACATTAGGATATTTTTCTTTTAAGACTTTACCTACACCAGATAAAGTACCACCTGTACCTACACCTGCTAAGAAAGCGTCGATTTGTTTACCTTCAAATTGTTCTACTAATTCTGGGCCTGTAGTTAACGCATGAATTTCAGGGTTGGCTTGGTTTTCGAATTGTTGTGGTTCAAAGTAACCATGCTCTTCTTTTAATTCTTTTGCTTTTTTAATAGCGCCTTTCATAGCTTCTGAACCTGGTGTTAAAACTAATTCTGCACCATAAGCTTTTAATAAGTTACGACGCTCAGAACTCATTGTTTCAGGCATTGTAAATACTGCTTTATAACCTTTAGCTGCACATACGAAAGCTAAACCGATACCTGTGTTACCACTTGTTGGTTCTACAATCGTATCACCTGGTTTAATTTTCCCTTCTTTTTCAGCTTTTTCGATCATAGCTAATGCGATACGGTCTTTTACTGAACCACCTGGATTTTGGTATTCTAGTTTTACGTAAACATCTGCTGCATCTTCATCTACAACGTTTCTTAATTTTACTACCGGTGTATTGCCAATAATTTGAGTAATGTTATCTACTGGTTTTTGTGCCATTGAAAAAACGCTCCTTTTAACTTTCATATTTAAAACTTAGTTTTTTTATCGGATATAAGTATATTCTATCAGAATTTTCTAAAAAGAAAAAGCTAATTCTCTCATTTTAGAATTGAAGTTACATTTTACTTTTACATTATTTTAGTTTCCCTATAAAAAAGGCAATAAACACATGATGGTTTATCGCCTTTAGTATATTTTTAATTATGCATTCATTGAAGCTAATAGGTCTTCAAGTTCAGCTTCTGAATAATTATATTTATTACCACAGAAGTGACAAATAGCTTCCGCGCCATGGTCCTCTTTAATCATATCTTGGATTTCAGCTTCTCCTAAACCTTTAATTGCATTTAGAAACTTCTCATGACTACAGTTACATTCAAACTGAGCTTGCATAGTTTCTAAGATTTGAACGTTATCTTCACCAAGTATTTCTTTTAAAATACCTTCTGGCGTTAATCCTTGTTCAATTAATTTAGAAACGGGTTGCATATTATTTATAGCATTTTCTAATTTTGTTACAGTTTCATCTTTAGCGCCTGGCATTACTTGAATAATAAATCCTCCAGCAGCTTTAATAGAATTGTCAGGATTTACTAACACACCCAAACCAACTGATGAAGGTGTTTGTTCACTTGTCGCAAAATAGTATGTGAAGTCTTCTCCTAATTCACCTGATACAATCGGACTTGCACCTGAGAAATAGTCTTTCATACCAACGTCTTTCACTACTTGGATGGACCCGTCTGTACCAACTGCTCGTCTAACATCTAATTTACCTTGTTCATTTAATGGAAAATGCGTTTGTGGTTTATCCACATAGGCACGTACATTACCTTCAGCATCTGCATCTGCAATGATTCTTCCAATAGGGCCTTTACCATCAACTGTTACTGTTAATTTTTGTTCACCTTTAAGCATCGAACCCATTAATAAAGTTGCTGTCATTGTTCTGCCCATAGCAGCTGAAGCTGTTGGCCAAGTGTAATGACGTGTTTGTGCTTCTTGCACTGATTCAGTTGTTAGCGCAGCGTACGCACGTATTTCTCCTTCGTAAGCTAATGATTTTACAATATAATCATGTGTCATCCTTATAAACTCCTTTAGTACATTTATTTTTATATTGATATTATTTATGCTTTAATCTTTCAATTATTTCTACATTTTCCCTTTAAGGATACTTATTCTACACTTGTTTAATAAGAATATGAAGTAACTTGCTTTCAACTCTAATGTTGTCTCTTTCACGATCACTACATATTAAAAAATCTCCTTTGACTAAGGGGCATTGCCTTACTCAAAGGAGATAATAATCCAGTTTAAACTTATCTATTGCTAGGGTTGTTTGGATCGTTTGGATTATATGGCTTATCGATATTTGGAGATTGTTCATGACCTGTGTCTTCTTCATTATTTGAATGTCCACGATGTTGATCATTATCTTCTTTACGATCTTCTCGCATGTCTTCTTTACCTTCTTCTAGTTGTTCTTCGCGGATATCATCGTAAGATTTACCATATTTACCTTCGCTATAGTCAGAATCTTCATCTTTAACAACACGAGCAGCATCATAATCTACTTCAGGTAATACACCATCATAGAATAATGAACGGATTTGTTCAGCTACTAATGTTTCTTCTGTTAACAATGTTTTAGCGATAAGTTTAAGTTCTTTTTCATGGTCTAATAAGATTTGTTTACAACGTTCATATTGTTCTTTAATAATACGTTGAACTTCTTTATCAATTTCATAAGCGATTTGACCAGAATAGTTAGGTTCACCTTGCATATCTTTACCTAAGAATACTTGTCCACCGCCGCTTGATGAGAATTGTAATGGTCCAAGTTTTTTACTCATACCATACTCAGTAACCATAGAACGTGCAATTTGAGTTGCTCTTTCGAAGTCATTTGATGCACCAGTTGATACTTCATGGAAATTGATATCTTCGGATACACGACCACCTAATAAACCACAAATTTTATCTAATAATTCAGGTTCTGTCATTAAGAAACGATCTTGTTTAGGTAACATCATTGCGTAACCACCAGCTTGTCCACGTGGAACAATTGTTACTTTATGAACAACTTCTGCTTCATCAAGTACCATACCGATAACTGTATGACCCGCTTCATGATGAGCCACAATATTACGTTCTTTATCTGAAATGACACGTGATTTTTTAGCTGGACCAGCAATAACACGGTCTGTAGCTTCTTCAATATCACGCATGTCAATTTTGTTTTTACCTTCACGTGCAGCAATTAAAGATGCTTCATTTAATAAATTCTCTAAATCTGCCCCTGAGAAACCAGGTGTTCTTTGTGAAATAGCTTTTAAGTCAACAGTTTCATCAAGTGGTTTGTTTTTAGAGTGTACGTGAAGAATAGCCTCACGACCTTTAACATCTGGACGGCCAACTTGAATTTGTCTATCGAAACGACCAGGGCGTAGTAATGCTGGGTCTAAGATATCAGGACGGTTAGTTGCAGCAATCATGATAATACCTTCGTTTTCACCGAAACCATCCATTTCAACTAGTAATTGGTTAAGCGTTTGTTCACGTTCATCGTGACCGCCACCAACACCTGCACCACGTTGACGTCCTACTGCATCAATTTCATCGATAAAGATAATACATGGTGCATTCTTTTTCGCATTTTCGAATAAGTCACGCACACGGCTTGCACCGACACCAACGAACATCTCAACAAAGTCTGAACCACTGATTGAGAAGAAAGGTGCACCTGCTTCACCAGCTACGGCACGTGCTAATAATGTTTTACCTGTACCAGGAGGGCCTACAAGTAATACACCTTTAGGTATTCTTGAACCCATTTGTTTGAATTTCTTATTATCTTTTAAGAAATCTACTATTTCAATTAATTCTTGTTTTTCTTCATCTGCACCAGCGACATCCGAGAATCGTACACGACGTTTTTGATTATCGTACATTTTAGCTTTGGATTTACCAAAGTTCATCATACGACCACCACCGCCGCCACCTTGTGCTTGGCTAAGGAAGAAAATGAATAGGAAAGCAATAATTAATACAGGAATTAATGTTGTCAACATACTTACGAAGACACTTTGTTTCTCTTCTTCTTTAACTTTAAAATCTAGTCCTTTTTGGCTTTTTGCTTCATTTGTAATTTTTTGTAAGTCTTTTTCGTTATTGTATAAAATCGTTGAAGAGTAATCTTCATCATTTTTTGTTTTACCACTTACCAAGTACACATTTTGCTCAGGTTGGATTTCTAAGGTCTTTAAATCACCTTTATCCAATTTCTCTACAAACTGTGAATAGGAAAGTTGTTTCGGTGTATTGCCATTCCCATTTATGTAAGAAAATACGCCGAATATAATAACGCCAATAATTGCGATAACAAGCACATTGCGAAAAGCTTTTTGCATGCGTCATTTCCTCCTATTTCTATAATAAAGCTAACAAAAATTGTAACACAAAACTTCTCTTAAAGGCTAGCATTTCAACTTTTGTAATACTTTTCAAAATCCTTGTGTTATCAAACTTTTTAAAACTTAAGTTCTCTAAAAAACGATAAGTTTTTAAAATGTGTTTAAGCATATAAAATGAGTCTACACTAATTCATTTATTAAGTATAGTTATTATATCTTAAACACGATTTAATTATATTAACATCTAAATGAATTTCACTTATTTGTTATAAATTTCTGGTTTTAATGTGCCGATATACGGTAAATTTCGATAATGTTCAGCGTAATCCAATCCATAACCTACAACAAATTCATCAGGAATTTTCTTACCAACATATTTAGCTTCAATATCAGCTTTACGACGATTTGGTTTATCCAGTAATGTAACAATTTCAAGTGAATTAACTTTACGTGATTGCAATAACTCAGTAATTGATTTCAATGTTGTACCTGTTTCTAAAATATCTTCAATGATTAGGACGTCTTTATTTTCAATAGATGAACCTAAATCTTTTAAGATTTGAACTTCACCAGTTGATTCAGTTCCGCCATGATAGCTTGAAACATCCATAAAATCAATTGCTAAATGTGTGTCGATGCGTTTAATTAGGTCTGCCATAAACATAACAGAACCTTTTAGAATACCCACACATACAAGTGGTTTATCTTTATAATCTTTAGTTAATTGTTCTCCTAAATCTTTACAAATATTTTGTATATCTTCTTCAGTTAACAATATTTCTTTTAAGTCGTCTTTCATTCGTTATTCATCTCCAATTTTTTTGATTTCTATATGTTGATTATATGCTTTAGCAATATATAAATTACCTACAGCAATAATTTGATGGTATTGATCTTCAATTAATGGCATTTGCATGCGCACATCATTTGGAATTTTGTGATCTATAAACAAACGACTCACTTTTTTATGACCTTTTTGTCCATTTAGTTCGACTTTATCTCCATTGTGACGAGTTCGTATCAATAATGGTAATTGTTGTTTAGGAATCGTCGGATGTATAACAACGAGATAATGTCCGAAACGATATGTATCTGCATCATTCACGATTTGATTATCTAATAATGATGGCTCATTTTTCGCCAATATAATAAATTTATCATATGCTATTTGAATTATCCATTTTTCAGTGAGGGATATCTCAAATTGTGCGATTTGATTACTAATCTGATCAAACCATTCATGATATTGTTTCTCTGAAAATGCCTTATTCAACTGAAGTTGTTCGAAGAGCTGATCTAACAATATCATTTTAGTTATATCATCAAGTCGATTAAATACATTTCGTGAAAATTGTATTTGAGTTCCATTTTTATTAATTAGACAATCATTCTCTATAAAGGATTGGGCTTTTTTTCGATTCTCCTGTAATTGAATATCATGCCAACGTTTCAATTTTAGTAAATGCGTGCTATCAAGATCTGCATTTTGATTAATCGCTGGTAATAGTCGATTGCGAATGTCATTTCTAACATATTTATTGTCACTGTTTGAGCTATCTTCATAATAAGGAACTTGATATTTGTGCTGATAGTCGCGTATGTCTTCTTTTGAAACTTCAAGTAATGGGCGACATATTGTGTAATGATTACGAATTGATTGAACATCTATCCCTAGAGTACTTCGTGTAGAACGTCCAGTAAATAGTCTATAGAAGATTGTTTCTAGCTGGTCATCTAAATGATGTGCTGTAAGTAATACATCTGCATCTAACCTTTTCATCATTTCGTCAAACCACTCATAACGCAATTGTCGAGCATCAGCTTGTATACTCTTCCCTTGCGCTACTACATCAGTTAAATTCAAACGCTTTACATAGCAAGGTATCTCATATTGTTTACAAAATGCTTCTATAAACGCTTCTTCCTTATGTGATGCCTCTCGTAAGCCGTGATTAACATGAAGACAGGTCAATTGTTTATAAGTACGAGATGATTGTGAAAGTAAATTGTGTAAGAGTGACATACTATCTATACCTGTCGAAACAGCAATCACAACATGATCAGTATTGCTCCATAGTGACGTATTAACTTTCAACACAAAGACCTCCTTAATAACATGAATATACCTTATTGCAATATTACAATGTAGTCATCAAAAAAAGAGTGGAACTAAAATTCATTGTTGAATTTTAAGTTCCACCCCGCAAAAATAACATATCTTACATAAAATAAAGGGCAATTCGATAGGACGACAATTGTTTATCTTACGGTGAATGTTACCTTTGCTATTACCAATTGTTATATAAATAATATATTATAAATTAGCGTCTTGAACCTTTACCACCACGTCTTGATTCAGTTTGTCGTTTAATAGATGTTAATTTATCTTCACTATCTTTTAAGAAATTGCTTAATTTCTTTTCAAAATCTTCACCTTTTTGTTGTGGTGGTCTATTGTGATTTGATTTATGTTGTGGTCTACGAGGACGATCTTTTGCTTTTTTTATTGAAAGGCTAATTTTACCGTCATCTGCAATAGATAAGACTTTAACTTCAACTTCGTCTCCAACTGATAGGTGATCTTCAACATTCTCAACATAGTTATCAGCCACTTCACTGATATGAACTAAGCCACTTTTCCCTTCAGGTAACTCTACGAATGCACCAAATTTTTTGATACCAGTAACTTTACCTTTTAGCTTGTTTCCTACTTCGATTGACATATTCTAAATAAATCCTCCCAATTTTGATTCGATTTTAACCTTATTATATTCCTGTTTTAATATTTTCACAATGCTATAAAACCAGATAATTCATTCTTATTTAAGAAAAACGATTATCCTTAATGTTATCAGTTGTCATTAGAGGATTTAGACTTAGAATCATCATTATTAGGCAATTTAAAAATAACTTCACCTTTATTGCTCAGGTAATAATCGTCTCTTGCTACTTTCTCTATGTAGTCTTTATTATTTAAATTACTAAGTTCTTCTTTTAATGCGATTTCCTCGTCTTGCTTTTTCTGAAACTGTTCCTCTTTATGTTTACGCTCAACTGCTGCTTTATCATTGCTTTGTTTTTGGATGACAAGCATGATGGATAGAATAATTATGATTGCTAATAATATCCCACCGAATACAGTTACTCTTCGTCTAACAACGCGCATTTTCTTTTGTTGTCGTTGCTTCTTTCGATTCTTTTCGGAGGTATACTGATTCCCTATTTCTTCTACCTTTTTACTCATTGCTTGTCACCTCCTTCAGTCTATTCTTCTTCAAATTGGTTCTGATTAATACGTTCTTCTTTAATTAAATCGTACATACCTTTAGCGTTTTCTTTAGAAGCATGTTCACTTAAACCAGTTACTTTAACTGTAACAAGCTTTTGTCCGAAACGAATAACTAATTCATCTTCTACCTTAACATCTGTTCCAGCTTTAGCTACATTTCCATTAACGGTAATACGTCCTTGATCACTTATCTCTTTCGCTAAAGTACGACGTTTAACAAGTCGCGATACTTTTAAATATTTATCTAATCTCATAAATCTTTCTCCCCTTGTTGCAAAAAGTTTCTAAGGGTTTCTTCATCAAAATCCTTATTTTTGGTTTTATCATACAATGCCATGAAGTGGTCTGCAAATACTTTCTCAAATTTAACTCGTGGTGCTTTACCTTCTTTACTTTTAGCTGTCTGCCAAATGTCATTTAATTCTTCTATCGATGCCGCTTTTTCATCACCAAAAATATGTGGATGACGACGAATCATCTTAGCACTTAAGCTTTCAATGATTTCTTGAATGTCCATATAGCCTTCTTTTTTGCCAATACTTGCATGTAAGAGAACTTGAAGTAAGATATCTCCTAATTCTTCTATCATGTGCCAATCATCTTCATTATCAATTGCTTCGAATAATTCAAAGCTTTCTTCCAATAGATAGCGTTTGAGGGAGGCATGAGTTTGAACACGATCCCATGGGCAACCAGTTTCATCATCGACTAAGCGATTTATAATCTCTACTGCATAATCAAAGTTTCGATATAATACTTCATCATTTGTCACTTTAGGAACGTAGACACTTGTTAAATTATTAAATGCGTCTTCGTGATGGTCAAGTTCAAATAAAGGTACCTCTAGTACAGAGGCGCCAGTGCTATGTGCGCCAGTCACTACTTTGACTGGAAAATCATCTGGATAATGTTCCATCAAAGTGATTTTAATATCTGCTGCAACCATAGCAGTATATACCTGAGTAATAAGTGTATGTGTACGCACATTTAATAACTGTTCGGTTAATGCCGTACCATCTAACAAAGTGAAACCATCGTTTGGATCTTGGTTAATCGCTGCGAAAATATCATCTATAAAACTTTTACCACCTAGCATTTTAACATTCACGTCTTGATGATGGTCATTGTAGTCTAACAACTTAGCCGTCGTTGTTTCAGCTACACGTGGATGTCCAGGTACGGCATAGACAACATCTTGTGCTTGCGCTTTTTCAATTAATACATCAACAATTTGTTGATACACAGAATCGAAATCTTCATTCTTTTCATAAATAGTATCAAAACTTTCGAATTTAAGCTCATCTTGTAATTGATTAATTACAGGATGGTCTAGTGTCCTAGTATAAACAAGCGGTTGTTGTATTAAAAAACGATAGATACCAAGTGGCAACTCATCTAAACCGTAGTTTCCTAAACCAACAATTGTAATTGTATGTGTCATTAATGTCGTCCTTTCTTTATATGATAAAGCTTTTCGCCAAATGGCAAATGTTTTAATTCTCTATAACCTAAGATGTTCATATATATAACTAATATTAATAATACGGCAATGCCTATGATTGCCACAACAACTAACTCTATAAGTCCACCTATACGTCCCGCTTGAGGTAATACCTGCATACTAATTTGAATGATTATCGTCATGATGACAAGCGCAGTAAACATTTTCAAAATGAATGGTTTCATTTGACTAAAGTGATACTGCTTAAGCACTTCTTTATGCAGTATAATTACAAAACAAATAAGGGACAAAACAGTGCTAATACTAGCGCCAGCAATACCATAATGATGAATCAATAGGGCGTTAAGTATCCCTTTCACTACTAAGCCAATAGTTACACCAATCAATATTGGACGAATGCAATTGAGTACTTGTAATAATGCAATATACATCATTATAAGCGATACACAGATAACCGTTAACATATAGGATCCAAGTGTAAAACCTAAACTATTGGTCTTAAAGAAGACTGCATTCATCATAGGTAATAAATTAATTAATCCTATACTAGCTGCTGAACTAATTAATATAGTGATTTTAAGCGATGCATTAGCGTAACGATTCATTTTAATTTGATTTCGTTGTTCGATTGCTTCAGTTAAAAGTGGGATTAACACAAAACTAAAAGTTGTCGTAACAATTAAACCCATTTGTATAAATGAAGCTCCACGATCATAAATTCCTTTTTGCATGATTGCTTCTTTAAAATGTAGGCCGTGTGATTGTAGTGTATGAACAATTGTAAAGCTATCTATAAATTGCCATAATATGACCAATAATTGGCTCAATGCAAATACAAGTGTAGCCATAAGTAAGTCTTTCCAAGGTATATTTGCTGATAAATTCTGCATCTTAAAAGAGAAAGGTTTCATAACTATTAAAAAGAGACTTGAACCTAAAAAACCAAGTGCAGAAGCTAAAATAGCAATCGTTCCTGCTTGATATATTGACCAATCTTTACTCATAAATAAACCAATGGCTACAATGATGAGACCAACACGAATGATTTGTTCAATAACCTGGGAAATAGCGGGTATATTCATACGTCTTTGACTTTGGTAATAACCACGACACACACCTAATATACCAATAAATAAATAACTCAAACTTGCCATTCGTATCATAGGTGCAAGTCTTGAATCTCCCATCAATATAGCCACTGGGTGCGCTAATAATAAGAGTATTAAAAATATTACTATGCCTAACGTTTGAAATCGTATTAGCACTTTTGAAAACGAAGACGGTTGTCCATTAATACCCAGCGTTTGCGTTACCGCACTTGGAATAGCATTCATAGATAAAATCATCCCTAGCGCCACAATTGGATATATTTGTTGATAAGCATACAACCCAGTATCTCCGAGAACATTTTGGTAAGGCACTCTGTAAATTGCACTTAAAATTTTAACTATGATGAGTGCAAGGGTTAGAATCACAACGCCATTGAACGCTGTGTGGTTAGAGGGTTCAATGTATTTGAACTCGTTTGAACTCTTAGATGATAACAATTGTGTAGATTTAGATTCTGATATGCTTTTAGTTTTCATCTTCAATAACCATACTTCCTTCAAGACATCTCACAAGGAATTTCAAGTTATCTAACCATTGCTTAGACTTGGTAAGTGTTACATGCATGCGATTTTCTTTAACACCTAGTTTCATTGCACGTCCTAAGGGTTGTGTTTGTTTAAACAGTTCTTCACCGTTCATTTGTCCTGTTGCTTTCGCTGATAATGACACTTCAATTTGCTTACCTTTATCTTTAATTAAAGTTACCCCTGCATGTAGCGCATGTATTTTAATTTCAACCATTTCAAGTAAACGTTCAACTTCAACTGGATAATCATTGAATCGATCTATCAATTCATCTTTAATATCAAATAATTGTTCTTCTGTTTCGACTTTACGTAGTTTTTTATAAATTTCAATTTTTGCTTGCTCATTTTGAATGTATTCTGCAGGTAAATAGGCATCTAAGTTGAGTTCCATTTCTACTTCTGGTGCATCTGGTTCTTCTTCTTTAATACCACGTTTTTCATTAACCGCTTCTTCTAACATTTGTGAATACAAGTCAAAGCCAACCGAATCAATAAAGCCGTGTTGTTGTTTACCTAGTAAGTTTCCGGCACCACGAATATTTAAATCACGCATGGCAATTTTGAATCCTGAACCCAATTCAGTAAATTCTTTAATAGCTTGTAATCTTTCTTCTGCAGTTTCAGTTAGCACTTTATTCGCAGAATGTAAGAAGTATGCATAGCCAATTCGACTTGAGCGTCCTACACGACCGCGCAATTGATACAATTGGCTTAATCCAAAGCGATCTGCTTCTTCAATGATTAGAGTATTCGCATTAGGTACATCTACACCTGTCTCAATAATCGTTGTAGTCACTAAAATATCAAATTCGCCATTAATAAAGCTTAGCATTGTTTCTTCAAGATCACGTTCTGTCATCTGACCATGTGCAACGGCAATATTAGCATCCGGCATTAACATCTGTAATTGTTCACGTTTTTCATAAATGGATTGAACTCTGTTGTATAAATAGAATACCTGTCCATCACGTGATAATTCTCGTTCCAAAGCTTCTTTAATAAAATTATTATTTTGTTCTAACACATAAGTTTGTACAGGGAAGCGATTTTCTGGAGGTGTCTCAATGACTGATAAATCCCGTACACCTAGCATACTCATGTGTAATGTTCTAGGAATAGGCGTTGCAGTTAACGTCAGTACGTCTACATTCGTCTTCATTGTCTTAATACGTTCTTTATGACGTACACCAAAACGTTGTTCTTCATCGACTATTAATAATCCTAAATCTTTATAATGAATATCTTTGCCTAACAATTTATGTGTTCCAACAACAATATCAACGTATCCTGATTTAAGACCTTCTTTAGTTTCTTTGACTTCTTTAGTTGAACGGAATCGACTAATCAATTCAATTTGTACCGGAAAATCCTGCATTCGTTCAATTAACGTTTCATAATGTTGTTGCGCTAAAATCGTTGTAGGTACAAGAAATGCAACTTGTTTCCCTTCCATTACTGCTTTAAAAGCTGCTCTAACAGCAACTTCTGTTTTACCATAACCTACGTCACCACATAATAGACGATCCATTGGTCGCTCGCGTTCCATATCACCTTTAATTTCGTCTATCGATTTCGCTTGGTCAGGCGTTAATTCATATGGGAAGTCCATTTCAAATGCACTTTGCTCAGCGGTATCTTCACCGTATTGATAACCTACCGACATTTCACGTTCTTTATATAATGCGATTAATTCATCAGCAATATCTTCGACACTTTGTTGAACTTTAGCTTTTGTTTTCTTCCATTCTGAGCCACCAAGTTTATTTAATTTAGGCGACTTATCTTCTGAAGCAACATATTTTTGAACTTGATCCATTTGATCGACTGGTACAAAGAGTTGGTCTGTGCCTTTATATTGCAATTTAATATAATCTCGGTGAACATCTCCAACTTCTAAAGTTTCAACACCAAGATAACGCCCTACCCCATGATGTACATGTACGACGTAGTCACCAACATTAAGGTCTTGATATGACTTGATTTTTTCAGCATTAGATAAAGTTTTAGTACGTTTACGCTGTTTCTTTTGTTTTGTTTTGAATAATTCTCTCTCAGTTATAACAACAAGTTGCATATAAGGTAATTCGAAACCTTCTGAAAGACTGCCTTCTGTAACAACGACTTGGCCAGATTTAATGTCATTGTGAACATTAGTAACAGTTGGTATATGCATCTCATTCAACATCGATTGAATTCGTTCAACTTTCGTTTCAGTTTCTACTAACACCACGATATGATAGTCGTTGTGTACATAGCGTTGGAATTCAGAACGCATAATATCGTATTGCCCATAAAACTGTTGTACTGGTTTACAAGAAAACTTAATAATATGTTGTAACTGAACAGGCATAGTGGACGTAAACAAAGTGAAGTACGTCACTGGATAATCCTTCAATAACGACTCAAAACCATCAAATTGCATAAATGATTGACCGATAAATCCGTTTCCACTTTCTATTAAGTTCTGAATGAAATCGTCCACTTCAGTTGTTAGCGTCTTTTCAGTTTCTTTAATACGGTTATATTCGTCAGCTACAATGATGGCGTCTTTTGCAAAATAGTCAATAAGCGTTGAAGGTTGCTCGTACATAAATGCCACCAAGCGACGTAATAATTGATGATCAAAAAACGTTGTTTCAAATAACTTAAAACTTTCATATGTCTCTTTCAAATCATTACGAACAGACTTGTCAATTTTTGGTCGTGTTGTTTCATATGCGGTTTTCAATTCTGATTGTAAATGTTGAATGACATCATCTGTAATAATGTAATCACTTGCTGTTGTGATTGAAACTTCTTCAATATTGTCATTTGAACGTTGCGTCTCAACATCGAAGTCACGAATTGAATCAACTTCTGTATCAAACAATTCTATTCGAACAGGTTGACCTATGAGAGGGTGAATATCGATAATACCTCCACGCAATGAGAACTCGCCGATATGTGATACAACACTCTCGCGACGATATCCCATATTCACTAATTTATTTAAGAATTCATCGACATCTATATCCTCGCCTACTCTAAGCGTAATTTGATGATCTTTCCAAAGTTCAAACGGTGTGAGCCACTTTTTCAATCCGTTCAAAGGAACGATAAATAACCCTTTCTTATTATGAGCTAAGGCAGTCAGTGTTCTTACACGTTCACTCATAAGTTGAGGGCTTTGCGTTGAAAATTCTTCAGTCATAATATCTTGTACAGGATATTTATAAACTTCAGAATGATCGACATATTGTAAAATATCAGTTTCTAATTTATCTGCTTGATATAAGTTGTTAGTGATTAACAACATTTGTTTTTGATCTTTTAGATACTTTTCAGCGATAATCGTAGCTTTCGCAGAGGGAGAGAGACCAGTTACAAGAATGTTTTGATGACCGAATACATCATCGAGTTCCTGGAAACGTTTATCATTTTGAATATAGTCTGAAATGATAGATCTCAATTGACTTCTCCATTATATTGATTCATTACATGGTCGAAGCGTGAACTTTCAATAAAAGCTTCCACAGCATGTGCTGAATGTTCAATCACTTTATCCATAGTAATCATCTCTTCTTTTGAAAATTTCTGTAATACATAATCAGGTACTGACATACCATTCGTTGGTCTCCCTACGCCAATACGAATTCGTTTAAATTGATCTGTACCTAAATGTTTAATGATAGACTTCATACCATTATGTCCTCCAGCACTACCTTTTTGGCGCAAGCGGATTTGACCTTGAGATAAATCTAAATCATCATACAAGACGATTAAATCTTCCACTTCAACATTATAGTAATCCATTAATGGCCCTACTGCTTCACCAGACAGATTCATCATAGTCATTGGTTCAATAAATAGAACCTTGTCACCATTTAAACGTTCAATAGTATAAGCACCTTTAAATTTTTGTTTATCTAATGAGAAATTATGTTTCTTTAAAATGTAATCAATGACTTCAAAACCGATATTGTGTCTTGTTAACTCAAATCGCTTGCCTATATTCCCAAGACCCACAATACATTTCATACGATGTTACCTCCATTGTGATTCATTTATAACGACTAACTGAATAGAATTGTTCATATATCAATTATTCATTATTTTATAACATTCCCTATAATAACACAAAAAGGGAGTAGAACAGAATTCATTAAGAATTCATGTTCCACTCCCATAAAGATAACAATCAACGAATTATTCTTCGTCTTTATTTTCTTCTTCGCTATCTTCTTCTTTTTCTTCACCAACTACTTCAGGTTCTTCAGTTGCTGCTTCACCTTCCATAGCTTCAACTTCTTCTTCAGTAGGTTCATCAGTTGGAGGAACTACTGTTACAACAGATTCTTCTGGGTCGTTTTCAATTGTGAAATCGCCAGAAACTTTAATATCTGAAACTGAGTAGCTGTCATTAACTTCTAATTCAGTAATGTCAACTTCAATTGATTCAGGGATATTTTCTGGAGTTGCTGTAACTTGTAAGTCGAATAATGGTTGTTCAACTACGCCACCTTCTTTAGCACCAGCAGCTTCACCTACTAAATGAACTGGTACATCAACAGTACGTTCTTCAGTCATGTTGATTGCTAAGAAGTCGATGTGTGTAATTTGGTTTTTAAGTGGGTCAAATTGATAATCTGACACCATAACTTTGATTGATTTAGAACCAACGCCTAAATCGATAACACCGTTACGTCCTACTTCACGGATAACTTTGATGAATTCAACTTCATCAACTTTAACTGAAGTATTTTTAGTACCATAACCATAAACTACTGCAGGTACTTTACCTGTATTACGTAATTTTTTAAGGTCAGAACGTGTTTGTTTACCTTGACGGATGATTGACTTTAATGAAGCCATTCGTATTTCCACCTTTCATTTTCAAGTCTAGATACTTATTATCGTGAGAATATAAAGTTCTGGACTGCCCTTCACTTACCCATCAACTTTATAAGTTGCTTGCAAGTGTTTATTAGTTCGTAAAACCACGAACGAATGTATTATACACGGTTGAAATGTATAAGTCAAACGCAATTGTAAACTTTAGTCAAATAATACACTTACTGATTCACGTTCATATACTCGAATAATTGCTTGAGCAAGTAATCCAGCTACTGATAATTCTTTAGTGTTTGACGGTTTACGTGTGTCATCTAATAAGATTGAATTTGTAACGATTAATTCTTTAATTGCTGAATTCTCGATACGCTCCTTAGCAGGACCTGATAAAACTGGGTGTGTACAACAAGCATACACATCTTTAGCACCTTTATCTTTTAAAGCTTGTGCAGCTAAAGTGATTGTTCCTGCTGTATCGATAATGTCATCAATAATAATCGCAGTGCGTCCTTCAATTTCACCAACAATATTCATTACTTCTGCTACGTTTGGTTTAGGACGTCGTTTATCAATAATTGCAATCGGAGTTTTTAAAATGTCAGCAAGTTTACGTGCGCGTGTAACGCCACCGTGGTCCGGTGATACTACGACACATTCTTCTGGGTCAATGTTAGGGTCATTCTCAAAATGTTGACCAATGATTGGTACACCCATTAAATGGTCAATTGGAATATCAAAGAATCCTTGAATTTGTGGTGCATGTAAATCTAATGCAATCATGCGATTAGCACCAGCTGTTTCAATTAAGTTAGCTACTAACTTAGCTGTAATAGGTTCACGGCTACGTGCTTTTCTATCTTGACGTGCATAGCCATAATATGGAACCACAATATTGATATTAGCTGCTGATGCACGCTTACAAGCATCAATCATGATCAATAACTCCATCAAGTGTAAATTAACCGGATTTGAAGTTGGTTGGATAATGAAAACATCACATCCACGAATACTTTCTTCAATATTGATTTGAATTTCTCCATCGCTAAAGCGTTTAACAGAACATTTCCCTAATTCAATCCCTACTCGATCAGCTACCTCTTGTGCTAATGGCTCATTTCCTTTTAAAGAGAAAATCTTTAAAGATGAATTTTTGTATTCATTATTTAACATTTATAGTCCTCCAATTTTTAACTTAGACACTTTCATTATATAAAAAATTAATCGCTTTTACTATGTTCAACAAAAAAATTGTGGAAAAGAGATACCAAATTTTATCAAAAAATTATTTTTTGAGATATCCTTCTTTTGTGGTTTGACGGGCACGCGCAAGGGCTAAACTTTCATTAGGGACGTTGTCGGTAATTGTTGAACCTGCAGCGATTAACACACCGTCACCAACAGTTACAGGTGCCACTAAGTTAGTATTACATCCAATAAATGCATCTTTACCTACAACCGTTTTAAATTTATTAACACCATCATAATTTACTGTGATTGAACCACAACCAATGTTTGTACGTTCACCGATTTCAGCATCTCCAATATAACTTAAGTGAGATACTTTAGCCCCATCTTTAAGATCTGCTTTTTTCACTTCGACAAAGTTACCCACTTTTACATCTGAACCTAAGTTTGAACCAGGTCTTAGTTGCGCGAATGGTCCAACTTTTGTTTTATCACCAACGATTGAATCATTAATAACTGATTGTTTAATGTCAACTTTTGAGCCAATATGACTATTGTTGATTTCAGAGTATTGACCGATGACAGCTTCTTCTCCTATTTCTGTTTCACCATTAATACGTACACCAGGTTCAATAATTGTATCCATACCTATTTTGACATCTGGTCCAATAAATGTAGTTGTAGGGTCGATAATAGTTACACCATTTCTCATATGCTCAATGTTAATACGTTGTTGCAACGCCTTTTCCGCATTACTTAACATGACACGATCATTTACACCCATAATTTCATTAAAATCGTCTGTGTGATAAACTTCAGCGACGCCATTATCAGCTAAGATTAAGCTGATCACATCTGGCAAGTAGTATTCACCTTGAGCATTATCATTTTTAACTTCTTCTAATTTAGAGAAAAGAACACGATTATCGAACGCAAAAATTCCAGAACTAATTTCCGTTAATGCTTTTTGTGCTTCTGACGCGTCTTTTTCTTCAACAATACGTTGTAGTCTACGTTGTTCATCGCGAACAATTCGCCCATAACCAAACGGAATCTGAGCAGTTGCTGATAATACTGTCGCTTGCGCATGAGTACTTTCATGATGCTCAATTAACTTTTGTAACGTATGAGCTGTAATGAGCGGTGTGTCTCCACAAACAACTAAAGTTGTACCTTCCACTTCTTTCAAATGTTCGTTAGCCATCTTTACAGCATGTGCTGTTCCTAATTGTTCTTCTTGATAGCTATATAACGATTGGTTCCCCAATGTTTCTTTAACGTCATCAGCACCATGACCTACAATTGTCACGATTTGGTTAACACCAGCATTCTTAACATTTGTTAACACATGTTCTACCATTGATTTTCCAGCAACTTTATGTAGCACTTTATATTTATTTGATTTCATTCTAGTACCTTTTCCAGCTGCTAATATTACTGCATTTCTTTGCATGAGTGGTAACCCTCCAATAAATTTTACACTTCTAATTTATTATAATTTAACTCAAGTTCGAGTTTCAAGATTTAGAAGGTTTTATAATTTAGTCTATTTAAATTTTTCAAAATATGTATTCACTAGTAAAACGCTTTATACCGCACTTGATATTTAAAAAGCAGGTTCAACAAATTTAAATGCTGAACCTGCCATAATGTATGATTTATTTAAGCTTCGTCTGAATCTTCTGATGAAGCATTTTTATCTGGAATAACTTCATCTGTTTCGTCATATACTTTCATAACGGCATCTTGAATTTCTTGTCTCATATCAGAGTTGATTGGATGCGCGATATCACGGAATTCACCATCTGGTGTACGTTTACTTGGCATGGCAACGAAAAGACCTGAGTTCCCTTCAATTACACGTAAATCGTGAATTACAAAAGCTTCGTCTAATGTAATTGAAACAAGTGCTTTCATTCTGCCATCTGTTTCTATTTTTCTAAGTCTAACATCTGTCACTTTCATGTAGTGAGCCCCCCTAGTATATATATATCTTTGTTTGTTAGAAGCTTGACAATTCTTTAATCAAGGAAATTATATTCCTTTTACTTTACCTACAACTTCAATTTCAACTTTAACGTCTTTAGGTAATCTTGCAACTTCAACACAACTACGCGCTGGTTGATGTTCACTGAAATAACTACCATAGACTTCATTTATTTGTTGAAATTCATTCATGTCGGAGATAAAAATGGTTGCTTTCACAACTGAGTTTAAATCCGAACCAGCTTCTTCAAGTACGACAGACAAATTATCTAGCACTTGTTTTGTTTGCTCTTTCACATCATCACTGACAATATTCCCTTCAGTATCTAATGGGATTTGTCCAGATGTGAATACTAAATTATTCACAACCATAGCGTGTGAGTATGGTCCTAAAGCTTCTGGTGCTTTTTTAGTGTTAATTGTTTTCATGATGTAATAAACTCCTTTTAAGAAAATTTAGACAAACTATTGCCAGGTTCTACTTTAAATTCCTGATTGTATTCATCAACATCAGATAATTTAACTAAAGAAGTATAATCCTCAATCAATCTTTGTTTAACTTCTTTTGATTCTACAAGTACAGATACCCCTTTAACTTGTGCCTTAAACTCATTCATAAGATTCATGACACCGTTGATTGAACCTCCTGCTCTCATAAAATCATCCACGACAAGTACATTAGAATTTTCAGCTAATGTACGTTTAGAAAGCACCATTGTTTCGATCTTACGTGAAGAGCCAGACACGTAGTTAATCGATACAGTAGATCCCTCAGTAACTTTATTGTCTTTTCTAATTACTACTACAGGTAAATTTAATACGTTAGCTACCGCATTAGCAAGCGATATCCCTTTTGTAGCGATTGTTACAACCGCATCAAGATCTTCTTCCATATAAATGCTAGCAATTAATTTACCAACTTTATTAAGTAAAGAAGGGTTACCTACTAAATCTGATAAGAAAAGATATCCACCAGGTAATAATCGTTCTTTTTCTTGAAGTAGTTCAATAACTTCTTCAACAATTTCCGAAGCCTCTTCTTTACTCATCATTGGTTTGTAAGTTACACCACCACTAGCACCTGCAGTCGTAATAACTGTACCTAGTTTTTCTTTTTGGAAGGTATTCTTAATAATTTGAACATCTTCACTAATTGAAGACTTCGCTTGTTTAAATTTTTTCACAAAAAAAGTTAAAGGTATTAACTGATTTGGATGATTCATTAAATACTGTGTCATAAAGACGATACGTTCACTTCTTTTATACCTCATTTGTTGTTCAACCCTTCTATCCTAATAATCTTACTAAATACACTTCATTACAGCAGCCATTAACAGCATTATATATCTTTTTCGCTTGGCTTTCTTTTTGAGCAAGCCCATATACGGTTGGACCACTACCACTCATTAATGCGCCATCTGCACCACATTGCAACATATTATTTTTTATTTTTTCAATTTCAGGATGCATTGACATTGATACTGGTTCTAGACGATTCGATAAGCTTTCACATAACTGTTTATAATCACCTTCAACAATCGCCTTCTCGCACATTTCTGTATCTACATGATATGCATCATCCAAATCTAACGCCTTGAATACATCCGCGGATGATATACCTAAATTAGGTTTCGCTAAAACTACCCAAGCTGAAGGTGGCTTTTTTAAAAAGCGTATCTTTTCACCTCTACCTTTGCATACAGCAGTTCTGTTATAGATGCAAAACGGAATGTCTGTTCCAATTTGTATTCCCAAATCACTTAGTTCATGCAAAGATTTATCCAAATTAAACAGACGATTAATACCACGCAACGTAGCAGCTGCATCAGCTGATCCTCCTGCTAAACCGGCAGAAACGGGGATATCTTTATCTATAGTAATGGTGACACCTTCATTTAAATCATAGGTTTCCAACATCAATTGTGCTGCACGATAAGCCAAATTTTTATGATCATTTGGAACATAGTTATGTTCAATATCAACAACGATTTTTTTATCTTTTCTTTTTTGGAAAGATAATCGATCGTTCAGATCAACTGTCGTCATAATCATTGCAATTTCATGATATCCATCATCTCTTTTGAAAAGTGTATCGAGCGTCAAATTTATCTTGGCTGGTGCCGTTTCATATATCATTTTTCCGCCCTCTCTTCATCTATAGTAATAAGATGATTTTAACATAAAGACTTAAAATATTTGATAGATACATGACAAATTTATGTAAAATCTTAATAAAACAATCAATTTAATCTACTAATATACGTTTTCTAATGAAATTATATTATTTTTAAGTAAAATGATTGGAAGTAAGATAGAAGCATTCACTGTCTCACGTTCGACGCATATCTTAATCTTCTACAAAAAAGAGTGTTGAACTTAATAAGCCCAACACCCAATACATTTTAATTTATAGAGTTGTAATACACTAAACCACTCTATATTTATGTCTAAATTAGTGTGCAACTACTTCTTGATGATTATCTTCTTCAAATGAAACTTGTACGTTCTCTGTAAGAACATCCGTATATGTATACGAAACTCTTTCAAAATTATGCTTATCTTGGTCTAATTCAACAACGAATACTGAAGGATACGTTTCTTTTAAAACACCGCAACGTTCGATTGTTTTTTTACGACCACCGTTGGCTTTTAGTACAATACGATTTCCTAAATGACAATCAATAGAATTTTTGATGTCCAAAATTGATTTTGGCATATTGCTCCACCTCGCTACAAGTTACATAATACCATATTTTACAAGGTTATGTCAAATAAAATTTAAATTTTATCAATGTAGTAGCGCTTTGTCAACAATTTAATTTTCTAATTCTGGGAAATTTTTCTTTTCTTCATACAATCGTGCAAAATCTTGTATTGATAGCGTTTCCCCACGTCTTTTAGGATCAATACCTGTTTGTTCAAGCCATTTTAATATACTTTTTCTATGCTTTTTTCCATCTTTAAAGAAATTCTGATAATTGTTGTTAATTGTTTTACGTCTTTGCGCAAAAGCTGCTTTAGCTAATTTAAAGAAAGTTTCTTCGTCATCCACGCTGACGAGTGGCGTCTCTCTTTGCATTAATTTAACAACAATAGAATCTACATTAGGTGGTGGCATGAAAACTGTTTTAGGAACCGTTAACACTTTACTTGTTTCTGTATAGTACTGTGTAACAATAGATAATGAACCATAAGCCTTTGTTCCTACTTGGGCATTTAAACGTTCACCAACCTCTTTTTGCATCATAACAACATAACCATCAATCGGAATATCTTGTTGCATTAAATTCAATAAAATTGGTGTTGTAATATAATATGGTAAATTAGCTACGACCATGATTTTGTCACAATCATTCAAATATGTTTTAACCGCTTTACCAATGTCTGCTTTCAATATATCTTCGTTAATTATCGTTACGTTGTCATATGGCGCTAGCGTTTCTTTTAGTACAGGTATAAGTCGTTGATCAATTTCAAATGACATCACCTTTTTAGCTCTTTTGGCTAATTGCTCTGTTAAAGAACCCATACCGGGACCAACTTCAATAATACCTGTGTTGTCGTCAATTTCACTTGCATCTATAATTTTATGAATGATATTCACATCTACTAAGAAATTTTGTCCTAAACTTTTTTTAAAGTTAAATCCAAACTGATCTAACAATGCCTTAGTTCTAGAAGGTGTCGCAATATCTTTTCTCTCCACCTTTTATTCACTCTCCTTTTCCATAGATAATGCTTCGCGCACATCCGATTCAGTATAACCAAATGCATTGAGTTTCTTAAGCAGTTGCTTGCCATTTGAATGTCCGATGTGTAATTTACGACCTAGTATTTCTCTTTTACGACGTGCGTCTTTACCAATTATTAATCCTAAGTCTATGAGAACACTTTTGTCGATTGATTCTTCCGCTTCTTCAAAAGGAGAACTGACGTGCATTAATGCGTCTCTAATATCTTTTGGATGCGCATGTTCAACACCGATTTTACCACGCTTATTTTTAGCCTTTTCTCTATCTAAATATGCATGTTTAACACCTGAAACGTGTTCTGTAATCGTGTGACGTATTTTATCACCGGGAAAGTCAGGATCAGTTAATACGATAACACCTCTTGTTTCTTGTGCATTTTGGATGACTGCTAAAGTCTCTTTATTGATAGCACTCCCATTTGTTTCAATCGTATCACATTCAACAGCCGACTTTACTCGTTCTGTGTCATCTCTACCTTCTACTACGATAAATTCATTGATTTTCATAATAAAAAATCCTTACCTTTCAAATTCATTTCACATATATTATAACTACTTATCACATAAAAAATGAGAAAGATGTCGTGTGTCATGTTTATAAAATCATACCATGACAGACACGGTTTAACATCTTTCTCAGACATATATTATTATTTTAATTTAAATAAACGTTCAGCATTTTCCGTAGTTTGATGACATACATCTTCGTATGACATACCACGTAATTCTGCAATTTGTTCAGCAACTAAAGTCACACGTTCTGGTTCATTACGTTTACCTCTATATGGATGAGGTGAAAGATAAGGCGCATCTGTTTCAACTAACAATCTATCCATAGGTACATGTTTTGCGACTTCTTTAGGTTGCTTAGCATTCTTAAATGTAACTGGACCACCTAAAGAAATATGGAAGTTCAGCTTATTAATAACTACATCTGCAATTTCAGGAGAACCACTGAAACTATGCATAATTCCGCCTACTTCTTCAGCATGTTCTTCCATTAAGATATCTACACAATCTTGCGTAGCTTCGCGATTATGAATAATGATAGGCAAGCCCACTCTTTTAGCGAGAGTAATTTGCTTTCTAAATACGTCTTTTTGAACTTCAGCTGGAGATTTATCCCAATGATAATCTAAGCCCATTTCTCCAATACCAATAACTTTAGGATGCTTTGATAACTCTTCAATCCATTGTAAACGTTCATCTGTAAAATCAATCGCATCAACAGGATGCCAACCTATAATTCCATAAATAAAATCATATTGATCAATCAGTTCCATAGCACGTTCGATTGTCGGTGTATCAAAACCAACGACAAACATGCGATCAACGCCTGCTTCTCTCGCACGAGAAATGACTTCAGTTAAATCTTCCGCATATTGTTCATCATTTAAATGGACATGTGTATCGATTAACATTTTATCTCTCCTAATTTTACAATTTATTACTATTTAATAACTGCACCATTTGGAATTGCACTTGGTAAACTAACTAATGTTAAGACACCATCTTTTTCAGCTGATAAAATCATGCCTTCTGACTTTTGACCCATTAATTTAGCAGGTTTTAAGTTAGTGACCACTGCAACTTTTTTTCCGATAATATCTTCTGGACGATAAAACTTAGCGATTCCAGAAACAATTTGACGTTGCTCTGAACCTAAGTCAATTTGAATTTTTAACAATTTATCAGACTTTGGAACGTTTTCAGCATCAGTAATTGTTGCTGCTTTAATTTCAACTTTATCAAAATCTTTAATATCAATTTGCGCTTTACTTGGCTCTTCCACTTCATCTTTAGATTCTTCAGACTTTGGAGGTTGCATTGATTCTTTAATATATGCAATTTCCGCTTCAGTGTCTAAACGTGGGAAGATTGGTGTTGGCTTCTCAGTTACCATAATCGGTTGTTTTAATGCACCATATTGTTCAAGACTTTCTAATTCAAATAATTCAGGTTCATTAATATTCAGTTGTTTGAAAATTTCTTTAGGCGCATGTGTTAAGAATGGACGTAGTAATACTGCAGCATATCGAATATTTTCAACTAAATGTGCCATGACATTACCAAGCATATCTTTTTGACTATCATCCTTAGCTAATACCCATGGTGTAGTCTCATCGATATATTTATTCGTACGACTAATAAACTTCCATACAGTAGATAAAGCTACAGAGAATTGGAAACTTTCCATACTTTCATTGAAATGTTTCACAGTTTCATGTGCTAATGCTTCCATATCTTCGTCCAGTTCATGTTTAGGACCTTCATATGCAGGCAGTTCACCTTGGAAATACTTATTAATCATAGAGATTGTACGATTTACTAAGTTACCTAAGTCATTTGCTAAATCATAGTTAGTACGCTCTACAAAAGCTTCAGGAGTGAATACTCCATCAGAGCCAAATGGTAGTTCGCGCATTAAATAATAGCGTGTTGCATCAAGACCATAGCGGTCAATTAATACGTTAGGATCTACCACATTACCTTTAGATTTACTCATTTTACCGTCTTTCATCAGAATCCAACCATGTGCAAATACTTTTTTAGGAAGCGGTAAGTCTAACGCCATTAATAAAATTGGCCAAATAATTGAGTGGAAACGTACAATTTCCTTAGCCATTAAATGCACATCTGCTGGCCAATATTTCTTGAATAATTCATCATCATCCGATAAGTATCCTAATGCAGAAATATAGTTTACTAACGCATCAATCCATACGTATACAACGTGTTTAGGATTGGATGGCACTCTGACGCCCCAGTCAAATGATGTACGTGAAACAGCTAAATCTTCTAAACCAGGTTTAATAAAGTTGTTAATCATTTCATTTTTTCTTGAAGGCGGTTGAATGAAATCTGGATTAGCATCATAAAATTCTAATAATCTATCTGTGTATTTATTAATATTAAAGAAATAGCTTTCCTCTTTAACTAACTCAACCTCATGACCTGAATCTGGGCTTTTTCCGCCAACGATTTTGCCATTTTCATATATTGGATCTACTAATTGCGATTCAGTGTAATATGTTTCATCTGGTACTGAATACCACCCTTCATACTCACCAAGGTAAATATCACCTTGTTTTAAAAGACGCTCAAAAACTTTTTCTACTACTTGTTTATGACGATCTTCTGTAGTACGAATAAAGTCATCATTAGAGATTTCTAACTTACTCCAAAGACTTTTAATACCACTAATCATTTCATCTAAATATTCTAATTCAGTTTTACCTACTTTTTGAGCTTTTTCTTGAATTTTTTGGCCATGTTCATCTGTACCAGTTAAGTAACGAACATCATAACCTTGCATACGTTTATAACGTGAAATCACATCACCAGCTACTGTTGAATATGCATGACCGATATGCAAATTACCACTCGGATAATAAATTGGGGTTGTAATATAAAATGTTTCTTTCGCCATCAATAGTCCTCCTCATCGTTTACAAAATAATAATATATACGTGTTATTTTTTTCATTATGGATTTTGATACTTAAACGCATCACGATATCCTTTTATATTAAGTTATTTCTTATTATAACTCATATCAATTTTCTAATGTCGTATCCTATTAACATTACCATAAATTCATTAATTTATGGGGTATTTCATAAGATTTTCATTGCCCATTTTCCCAGAAAAATATTTAATTAATCAACGTTTCATTGCCACATCATTGATTGACATCATGATATATGTCATAAACTTCTCCAGTCTTCATATGACGGTCTTCTGCGACTAACTTAATCGCCTTTTTAGGTTTAATATTTTGTTCTGATATATAGTGTTCGACATGCTCTGAAATGGTAAGTGATTGAAACCATTGTTCAGTTTCAAGAGGCTTAGCGCCCTCAATCAAGATTACAAATTCACCTTTTTGCATAATTTCATCGTTTTGAAATGCATTTATTAAGTGCCCAACTTCTTGCATCACAATTTGTTCAAACTTTTTAGTTAATTCACGACCCACTGCAACACGTCTAGTATCATCAACTTTGGAAATGGCTTTTAACGTTTCAACAACACGGAATGGTGACTCATAAATAATTAATGTGCTATCTTGAAACATTCGTTCCTGCAATACTGCTACTTTATCTTTTTCTTTTCTAGGTAAAAAGCCTAAAAATGTATACGTATAGGATGGTAGGCCACTTGCCATTAGTGCAGTTAAACCTGCATTAGGACCAGGCACGGTTTCTACATGAATGTCATAACTGTGGGCTGCAACGACCAACTCATAACCCGGATCGCTTATTAAAGGTAAACCTGCATCTGACACTAAAGCGATATTGTAACCTTCATTTAACAAGTCAATTAAATACTCAGTTTGCTGTGACTTATTATGTTCATGATATGATTTGAGCGGTGTTTGAATATCATAATGATTGCAAAGCTTTTTGGTCACTCGTGTATCTTCACAAGCTATAAAATCAGCATTATTTAAAGTTTCAATTGCACGAAATGTAATATCACCTAGATTTCCTATAGGCGTTCCCACTAAATATAATGTCGCCATATTTAACGCTCCTCAATCATTTTTAATTTTTGTTGTCTGCTATATGTTTTAATTTCATACTCTCTTCGCATTGCTTCTGATTTTGAACTAAACATTTCTTGATAAACTAACACTACCGGACGTCTTGTTTTAGTATATTTAGCCCCTTTTCCTGCATTATGCGTCGCAATACGTGCCTCTACATTGGTAGTATAACCCGTATATAATGAATTATCTTTGCATTTAACTATATAAACATAATGTTTAGCCATAATACACCTCTTTCATTTCATTAGTGTAGTCACCCTGATTGTTATAGATGTAAAATGGTGGTGCAATGGTTAATCCCTGGTTACCGTTTTTGCGTCCCTCTACTACAATCGTAACAGCCGATTTATCAATTTTACTATAAATAAAAACCACTCGTTTCGGTTCAATAGTGGCTTTGCGCATCTCAGTTAAGACATCCATTAACCTTTCAGCTCGATGAACCATCATAAGTCGACCACCTTGCTTTAATAAATGACGCGCAGCCAACATACAATCCTCTAATGTACACATAATCTCATGTCTCGCAATCTTATGCGCCTCTTTTTGATGTTGATGACGTTGATTGCTTTTAAAATAAGGAGGATTACACGTGACTAACGTATATTGAGATGGTTTAAAGTTTTGGTACACATCTTTTAAATCCATGTGATGCATTAATAATCGATTCGTTAAATCGTTATATTCGAAGCTACGACGAGCCATATCAGCCAATTGTTCTTGTATCTCGATACTCTCAATTGTTTGCGATCCTTTAGCTGATAACAAGAGTGCAATCACACCATTTCCCGCGCAAAGGTCTAATATTTTGTCATTCTTCCTCACTTCGGTAAAATGCCCTAACAATAAAGCATCTGTTGAAAATGAAAAAACATCGTCATTTTGTATAATTTTCAAATTTTCTTTAAATAAGTCATCAATACGCTCATTAGCTTTTAACATAATCTTTTTTCTCCTAAAAAAGAGATGTCTTTACAACACATCGTTATATTTCAAAGTGTTGAAATCCATCTCTAATCATTAGCGTACGCTTTAATCAATTTCACTTTACATTTGCGACGTACTGTCAATCCACTGGCAATATCAACTGACCAATGGTCTAACTATTTAATACATTCATACATAGTAAACAATCCTCACCATATCGGTGTTTACCAAATAATTCTCCATTACAAATATGAAATCCTTCGCTATATAATACTGCTAAGTTATCCTTACTTGGCAATGGTTTCTTAACATGTTTAATTGAACTTTTATTATCTCTTTCCTTACTCATTGGCTTGTTGTCTTTTTCAATACGATTGGTAACTTTGACATCTTCAACATCTTGTTCACTCTTAGCCATCAATGATTTTAAATTATCATTTTCAACTTGTAAGGCAACATTTTCTTCAATAAGTTGGATAGATAATGCTTTCAGTTCACTCATTTCCTGATTTAATTGATTAACATTACTTTCAAGTTTTACAATTTTTTCAAATAAGTCATTGCGATTCAAAAGTAACGTGCCTCCTTAATTAAAAGCTTCTAATTCTTCCATTTTATATTCTAACGGCTGTTCTAAACCATCGATTTTAACTTGCATTGAAATATCTAGAATATTTAACCCAATGACTTGTCCTTTGCCTTCAGGTGTCACAATTTTATCCCCTAAATCAGGCAACTGTGCTCTTGCCTCTTCATAAAAATCATTTTCATATTTTAAACAACACATCAATCGACCACAAGCACCAGAAATTTTAGTAGGATTTAATGACAGATTTTGATCTTTAGCCATTTTAATTGAAACCGGTTCAAAATCCCCTAAAAATGTGGCACAACATAGTGAACGACCACATGGACCGATACCACCTAGTAATTTGGCTTCATCTCGAACACCGATTTGTCTTAATTCGATACGTGTCTTTAAATTTTGTGCTAAATGTTTTACGAGTTTACGAAAATCAATACGATCATCTGCTGTAAAATTAAAAATTACTTTTGATTTATCTAATGTATATTCACAATTAACTAATCGCATATCCAGTTCCTGTTCTTTAACTAAGTCTTTACATAATTGTAATGCATTAGTGGCATCTTCATCATTTTGATAATACGTTTCGATATCTTGCTCTGTAGCAACGCGTATAATTTCTTTTAAAGGTAATGTGACATCACCATCTTCAACATCTTTAGGTGGAAACTTTACACTTCCAATTTCAATGCCTCTTTTAGATTCGACAACAACCCAATCATCTACATTTACGTCTAAATCATTAGGCGCATAATATTCCAATTTCCCTGCTTTCTGAAATTGTACACCTACGATATTTGGCATTCTAACTCACACCTTTGATTACTATTTGTTCAAATACAAGCGTCGGATTAACATTTTGCATTAATTTTTTGTGCGCTTCTGTAATTTGGTCGTACATTGTTATAACTTGGTTTAGCGATAACTGATTCGCATATTTTTCTATATTACCTTTTAAATCTGTGTATGTAAAATCTCGTTCAATTCCTATTTTGGCATGCATAATATCCTCAAAAAACGCGTTAACGGCTGCTAGCGTTAGTAATTGTAACTTACGATTTTTCGCATTTTTTAATAAATCTATTATTCCAATTAATGCCATAGGTCTATTCGTTAATAATAAGTCACACCAATGTAAAATCACTTTCCTAAGTGTAACTAAATCATGTTCTTCATTTAAATCTATTGCAGTTTCTAGTTGCGTAGTATAGGTGCTTAGCATTTCAGCTACAGCTCTATTAATATCTTCATCAACTAATCTATCTATAAAGTCTTGTTTATCACTTGGTTTAAAATAAACATGCTGACAACGTGAATGAATTGTATCTAAGATTTGTTCTGGCTTCGTTGATAACAAAATGGCTATCGTATTCTCAGGTGGTTCTTCTAAAAACTTTAATATACTATTTTCCCCTTGAACAGTAAGCTTTTCAAAATCTTCAATGATATAAACTTTATGTGTTCCTTCAATAGGAAGTTGATTCATACGATGTACCAATTGCTCAATTTGCTCTTTCTTAATTGAATTTTCTTCAGAAGATACATACATGAAGTCTGGTTGGTTGAAGGTTTCAACTTTCATTTCACATTGCTGATTCCCATTACATAGAATAAGTTTTGCAAATTCCATCGCTACATGCTTCATTGATTGTGCATCATCACCTTCAAAAAGGTAGGCATGCGATAGTTTATTTGAATGATACGCATTCGCTAATTTTTGTTGTTCATCCATGCTTGCTTACTCCTTATTCAACTTTATAATATAAAAGAGGTTAGGACCAAAGCATTTAGAATTTATGCAAACTTACCGATTAGCAAAATTATATTTCAAATTTTGTCGAATCGAGTTTCTCTACAACTTAACATGTTGCAAAAAAGTTTGCTAAATCTGCCTTCAAACACCGTCTATCAGTGTTCCAGAGCATAAGCCATAACGTCCCAACCTCGAATATTGTTTATTCATCTAAGGTGTCTTAATTTCATTATTCATTACTTTTAAATGTTAAAATCTATGGAATGATTCGACTGGCATTACAAATACTGTAGCGCCACCTACTTCCACTTCAACAGGATATGGTATGTAAGAATCTGCACTACCTCCCATTGGTGTCATTGGTGAAACAAGTTGATCTCTATTACCGCAAGTATGATCAATGACTGATAAAATATCATCTACACGGTCATCATCTACACCACATAAGAAAGTAGTGTTACCTGCTCTTAAAAATCCACCAGTAGTTGCTAATTTTGTAGCTCTAAAGTTATTTTTCACGAGTTGGTCTGAAAGTTCTTGACTATCCTGATCTTGAACGATCGCTATAATCATTTTCATTTTAAAACACCTCTTCTTGTTATTATATCATAATTATTTTAAAAAATTTAAGATTATCTCATAAGTTTCATTGACTACATCATCAATATTACGTGTCGCATCTACCACTGCAAAACGCTGAGGTGTTTCTTGAATGATTTGTCGATATCCTTCAATCACCTTCTCGTGAAATGCAATATCTTCTTTATCAAGCCGATTTTGATCTCGTTGATTTTTAAGTATTCTATCTCTACCGACTTCTGCCGTAATATCTAAATAAATGGTTAAATTTGGATAAAGACCATTTATTGCAAAATCATTTAATTGCTTCACTTCTTCAATACCTATACCCCTTGCATAACCTTGATATGCAAGAGAACTATCAATATATCTATCACATAAGACAATTTTATTATCATTTAACGCGGGCACAACTTTTTCTACTAGGTGTTCTCTTCTAGAAGCAGCAAACAACATTGCTTCTGTACGTATGTCCATATTTTCCCCTTCTAATACTACCTTACGTATTTCTTCACCAGTTGGTACTCCTCCAGGTTCTCTAGTAGCAATCAACTGATAATCCTGAGCTAACTTTTCAGACACACGTTGCAATACAGTTGTCTTACCTGAACCTTCAGGACCCTCGAATGTTATAAACGCCGACATTTTATTCATCCTTAACTAATATTTTTTCTTGTCTTATACCTTCAACTCTATCGCCTTTTTGAAGATATTCTCGCATTAATTTTATCATATTTTGGGTTATTCTTTCCCCTTTTAAATAAACAGGGATACCCGGCGGATATGGTATGATGTGCATTGCTAATATCTTACCTATCGATTGATCAATATCAACCCATGTTACGTTACCACTATCTTGTGGGAAGTATGTACCTTCATCTAACGGTATATGTATTGATGTTGATTGTTTAGTTGACAAAGGACATGGTAGATTGATTTTAGTGATTTTGTTTAATAGTGTTTCAAATGGATACTTATCGTCCTCATGCCATAACGGCAATACAAATAAAACTTGCTTGTCGTCAGCTAATTCAATGTATATACCCATTTGTTCAAACCATGTTTGTATTTCAAATCCAGAATACCCTTGATACTGAATTAATAATTTTAAAGGATCACTTACACAAATAGTAGTTAATCCAATCATATTTAGCGTATCAATAAGTTGCTTTCTTTTCTCAAAAAATAGCGTACTATCGTAATCAACATAAAATTGATGTGCTAGCTCAAGACTGGCCATCACTAAATATGAAGGACTAGAAGTCTGATAGTATCCTAGATATCGCACTATTTCATCTTTCAATGGCGCATCTTTATGAATAAACAATATAGATCCCATCGTGAGTGCGGGCAATGTCTTGTGATAAGACTGCACAACATAATCCGCGCCACTTTCAAGTGCAGATTTTGGAAAGTTTTTTAAATTAAAATGTGCACCATGTGCCTCATCAACTAATACTGGTATCGCTTCACGATGTGCTCTATCTACAAATGCTTTGATATCAAAGCATTCACCATAATAGTTTGGATAGGTTACAATAGCTAACTTCTGATTATTAAATGTCATACTTTGTGTGTCCGGACCTAAATATTGACTACTATTATTACTCTTAGTCATTGCTATTATATCAGCAGGTTGCTGTACAATGTCCAATCCATGAAAGACTGATTTGTGCACATTACGACTAATCAAATAATTCCCTTTTAATTTTGAAAATGACTGTATCACTGATAAAATTCCTGAGGTTGTTCCGTTAATTAAGAAATATGCGTCATAATCCGGTTGCTTATGAATATGTTGCATACTTTTTAATATGATATCTTCTGGGTGATGCAAATCATCAAGTCCCGTAATTTCAGTCATATCCATCTTAAAGTCCAAATTTTTTACATTACCGATTGTTCCATTTTTGTGACCAGGTACATGTAAAGAAATAGCATTTTCATTTACCAATTGAGATAATTTATGAAAAATTGGAAGTTCCATATTATACACACTTTCTAATTATTTAGTGCACTTACGATAAATCATCATTGCCATCGCGTTGCTCAATCCACTTTGCTTTCAATAGTCCCATGACATAACAATCTTTATACTTTCCTTGAGTATAAAAATGTTCTTTTAATTCACCTTCTATAATGAAACCTGCTTTTTTATATATGTGCACTGCTTTTTCATTATTCACATCCACATATAAATAAACTTTATTCAGGTTCAAGACTAAAAAGGCGTAATCAACTGCCATTTTAAATGCTTTTTTAGCATACCCTTTATTTCCAAATTGTGAATCTATAATAATTTGAATTTCACAATTTCTATGTACAAAGTTAATTTCCACTAATTCTACAACACCGATAGACGTGTGATCATCTTCAATAATGAATCTTCTCTCTGATTCATCTAAAATATGCTTTTGATATAACGTTTTTAACTCACTTAATGATTCATACGGTTCTTCAAACCAATAAGACATAATCGTATATTCGTTATTTAAATGATGTACAAATTGTAAGTCTGTTTCTTCTAAAGCTCTAATTATCATTCTTGGCACTCCTTTAATTACAGTGTAGACAAGCGATTTAACTAAGTAAAGTAACTCAATACTTTAACTTTCTATTCGTTAAGGTATAACTCTTTCTCTAGCGGAACGTAAATCTGCTACCACCGGCGCTAAGAAACTTACTTTACTTCGAGACAAGCGCTCGCTTCCTTCCTCATTTTCTAAAATTGCTTGTTCTTTTAGCTCAACTAAACTCACTTCTCAATTTTCTCAATTCATCGGATTCAAACACTTTCTCCTCGTAAAGCTATTACACTTTTATTTGTTGTTATCTTATTAAACCCTCGATTTTGTTTTTATGCATAAAAAAAGAGACCTTTCG
>NZ_KV830638.1:0-85354 GCF_001836805.1 Staphylococcus sp. HMSC062A01 | reverse complement strand
ATTTTTAGTCATCAGTCCAATTTATTATAGAGCCCTTTTTTATTGCCAGAGTAAATTTTTGTTAAGTTTTTAATACTTAGCGTCATTAGATTGCTCCTTCCTATTGTTGCCAGATAAAAAAGCTCATAAAACAAAAAGGCCAGTAGTCCCATTGTTAAACAAATACGTAATAAGTTAAACAAGAGCCTCATGGCCTTTGCTTCATAAAATTTTGATTAATTCAATTTCAATATAATTCAAGCTTTTTTCATCTTTTATATCTATATACCCTATATAATTTTTTGAAACATTTCTTATATGAAAAGATTAAAAAAATTCACAATTACAATTTTTTAAGTTGTTTCAAGCATGATCAAGTTAAAAACTGTCGAAAATAAAGTTGCTGACAATAAAATTCATGAAATTGTCAAACTTTTCTAAATAAATATTATAAAGCTGTATTCAAAATTGCATTACGAAATTAATAGTATTAGTCTATAGGTGTAATAAGTATTTATCGAAGGGATGTTGTAATAATGAAAGCAGCAGTATGGTATGGTCAAAAAGATGTTCGCGTGGAAGATCGTGAACCTAAGCAATTAAAAGACAATGAAGTAAAAGTAAAAGTTTCATGGGCAGGTATTTGCGGAACTGATTTACATGAATACTTAGAAGGACCAGTCTTCATCTCTACAGATAAACCTGATCCACTACTTGGACAAAAAGCACCTGTTACTTTAGGTCATGAGTTTGCTGGTGTTGTTGAAGAAGTTGGTAAAGACGTTACTAAATATAAAAAAGGGGACCGTGTGGTTGTTAACCCAACTGTATCTAAACATGAGAAAGATGAAAGTGTTGACTTATATGATGGTTATTCATTTATCGGTTTAGGTTCTGATGGTGGCTTTGCAGAATTTACAAATGCACCAGAAGAAAATGTATATGCATTACCTGAAAGTGTATCTGATAAAGAAGGCGCTTTAGTAGAACCAACTGCAGTTGCGGTTCAAGCAGTTAAAGAAGGTAAATTATTATTTGGTGATACAGTAGCAGTATTTGGTGCTGGTCCAATTGGTTTATTAACAATTGTTGCAGCTAAAGCAGCTGGTGCAAGTAAAATCTTCGTATTTGATTTATCTGAAGAGCGTTTAGCTAAAGCTAAAGAAGTCGGCGCTACACATGTAGTTAACTCTGGTAATACAAATCCTGTAGACTTTATTAACAAACATACTGAAAATGGTGTAGATGTTACATTTGAAGTTGCTGGTGTTGGCGTAACATTATCTCAATCAGTACAAGTTACGCGTCCAAGAGGTACAGTTGTCATCGTATCAATCTTTGCTCATGCAGTAGATTTCGACCCAATGTTATTAACTAACTCAGGTGTTCAATTAACATCTACAATTGCATACTCACCTACTACATTCCAACAAACAATTGATTTAATTGCGAACGGTAGCTTAGATGTTAAGAGCGTAGTAACAGATGAAATTGAATTAGAAAACATTGTTGAATCTGGATTCGAACAATTAGTAAACGATAAATCTCAAGCTAAAATTTTAGTTAAATTAAATGGCTAATTTGAATTAACACATCGATACATTTTAACTTGATTTAAATAAAAGCTTTTAATCGACATCTCTACAGATGAAGATTAAAAGCTTTTTTCTTAACATTTATTTATCATACATGCCTTTACCATCAAGAATATGGTCAATATATTTTTCAACTCTGCTTTGTCTTGTTTGACTGCGCTTTGCTTGTGAAATGTGATATATGTACTGATGCTGTCTACCAGGCGTTAATTTGTAAAATGCCTCTTCTAACTTAGGATTATCATTGAATGCTTGCTGTAATTCTTCAGGTATTTCATAGTCCTCTGTCTTCTTCATTTCAACTTTCTTGCCGGCCTTTTCAACTTCAATGGCTTCATTAATATAATATAAAATTTCATCTCGACGCGCTTTAATTTCATCCAGTGTTTTAAAGCGTAATTGTCTTGCTGCTTGAACTCGCTCTGTTTGTTGAATTAGCGTTTTATATCTATCTTCTAAAATTGCACCTTTATGAAATAGTAACGCTACATAATGTTTAAAACCATGAATCGTTATAACATTTTTATCATTAACGATATATGTTGGATGCATCCATTTATATGCTTCTTCTAATTCTGACTCATCAAATATTAAATTTCTTAAATATTGATAAGATTCCTTCCATTGACTTTCTTTTTCTAAAAAAGCTAATACCTGTTTATCGGATTGTTTCTCTGGCACCTTGGTCACCTCATATCGTTAGTTTGATAACAATACAATCACTATATTATTTAAGTCAATAAATAACTATTAATTACACAATCATTTGTAAATTTACAAAATCATAAATTGACTAATGAAATGATAAGCGTATAATTATAACGTATCATTTTTGATGAATATTAAAACAACATAAAGGAGTATTTATGGGACAAAATCATAACGAAGGTAAAATCAGTCTGGTCCAACTTGTATTATTAGGACTAGGAAGTTTAATTGGTTCAGGTTGGTTATTTGGTGCATGGGAAGCTTCTTCTGCAGCTGGTCCTGCAGCCATTTTATCTTGGATTATCGGGTTTATAGTTATAGGAACGATTTCTTATAACTATATTGAAATAGGAACAATGTTTCCGCAATCTGGTGGTATGAGTAACTATGCTCAATACTCACACGGTTCATTGTTAGGATTTATTGCCGCATGGGCAAACTGGGTATCATTAGTTACTATCATTCCAATTGAAGCAGTATCCGCTGTACAATACATCAGTTCATGGCCCTGGGATTGGGCCAAACCAACTTCTGCATTAATGCATAATGGTTCAATCAGTACGACCGGATTATTCGCTGTCTATGTCATTATCATTATTTTTTCTTTATTAAACTATTGGTCAGTTAAATTATTAACGTCTTTCACTAGTTTAATTTCGTTCTTTAAATTAGGTGTACCGTTACTAACAATCATCATGTTAATGCTTTCAGGTTTCGACACTAGTAACTACGGTTCATCTATTGGCGAATTTATGCCGTACGGTAGTGCACCAATCTTTGCAGCAACAACAACATCAGGAATCATCTTCTCATTTAATGCATTCCAAACAATCATTAATATGGGATCTGAAATTAAAAATCCTGAAAAGAATATTGCACGTGGCATTGCAATTTCATTAACGTTGAGCGCAATTCTGTACATCATACTACAAAGTACATTTATTACATCAATGCCACAATCAATGATTCATGAGCATGGTTGGAGTGGTATCAACTTCAATTCACCATTCGCAGACATGGCAATCTTATTAGGCATCAACTGGTTAGCTATTTTGCTATACATCGAAGCAGTTGTTTCACCATTTGGTACAGGCGTTTCATTTGTTGCGATTACTGGTCGTGTATTAAATGCAATGGAACGTAATGGTCATATTCCTAAGTTCTTAGGTAAAATTAATACAACTTATAACATTCCACGTGTAGCCATCGTATTTAATGCGATCATCAGTATGGTCATGGTGACGTTATTCCGTGATTGGGGTGTATTAGCCGCTGTTATTTCAACAGCAACATTAGTCGCTTACCTAACAGGACCAACTACGGTAATGTCGTTACGTGAAATGGGACCTAAATTACACAGACCATTCCGAGGCACGATGTTAAAAGTAATGGCACCATTATCATTTGTACTTGCTTCATTAGCAATTTATTGGGCGATGTGGCCAACCACAGCTGAAGTTATATTGATTATTATTTTAGGATTACCAATTTATTTCTTCTATGAGTATAAAATGAATTGGAAAAACACTAAAAAACAAATTGGCGGAAGTATATGGATTATTGTCTACTTAATCTTATTAGCTTGTATGTCATTTATCGGTAGTAAAGAGTTTAAAGGTATTAACTTAATACACTACCCTTACGATTTCCTAGTTATAATAGTTTTAGCACTTGTCTTTTATAGAATTGGTATTACAAGTCACTTCAAGAGTGTATATTACAAACGCGCTAAGAAGATTAATAAACAAATGAAAGAAGATACAATGGAAGCAGAACAACAGGAAGCTGATAGAAAAGAAGCAATCCAACAACATAATGATTAATATTGTAGGGAGTGGGACAGAAATAATATTTTCCAAAATTTATTTCGTTGTATCCCCAGCTTGCTTAGCTTGTAGAATTTCTTAATGAAATTCTCTTTGCTGGGGCCCCGAACCCCAGCTTGCTTAGCTTGTAGAATTTCTTAATGAAATTCTCTTTGTTGAGGCCCCGAATCCCAACTTGCTTATCTTGTAGAATTTCTTAATGAAATTCTCTTTGTTGGGGCCCCGCCCACCAAGCAAGGTTGACTAGAATTAAAAAAGCTTGTTAAAAGTGTATTTTTAAATCAGTCAACTACTGCCAATATATATTTGTAGTCTGAGTCATTGAATTATGTCACAGGCTCTTTTTAGAATAGAACAGCATTCAATATCTTTCAACTTATAAAATAATGCTATAGTTAAAGTAATTGATAAATGTTGGGTGATGATCTGATGGTAATAATTAATACGAAGTATGGTGCTTTTGAAGGTTTGACACATAAGAATTTAGATTTATTTCTAGGCATTCCTTATGCATATCCCCCTATTGGACATCGTCGTTTTAAACACGCTAGTCCTATCTATAGTTATAATACATTGGTTGATGCTACACAATTCAGAGCAATCCCTCCACAACCATTCAATAAATTAGAAACGTTTTTTTCAACTACGAAACAGAAATTTCAACTTAATGAAGATTGCCTACATTTAAACATTTGGCGTCAATCGACTGGCAAAGCAAAGAAACCTGTAATCATTTACTTTTATGGTGGTGGCTTTATAAATGGTCATGGTTCAGCAGAATTATATACTCCAGAACATATTGTTGAGCTACATGATGTCATTGTGATTACGTTCAACTATCGATTAGGTGCATTAGGATTTCTAGATTGGTCTTACTTTAACGCGCACTACGATAAAAATAACGGTCTATCTGATCAAATTGCGGTATTAAAGTGGGTTGCACATTTTATTGAGTATTTTGGCGGAGATCCTAACAATGTTACATTATGGGGTCAATCAGCAGGCAGTATGAGTATTCAAGCATTGATGCAGCAACCACAACTTGACCACTATTATAATCAAGTCATGTTATTAAGTGGCATATTGCAGTTAGATTCAGCAGAAACTGGCATGATGAAAGCACAATATTTTGATGATTTAATGCAACAACACTTTTCCGGAAAAAGTATAAACGATTTAGATGATCAAGCCATTCTACAATTAATGGCATATGAGGAGAAAGCACGTGGCAAATCTAAAGGCTTAGAATTAATATATCAACCGATTAAAGATAGCAAGATGTATAGGCCTCTATCTGAATTCAACAAACCGATTGTATTAAGCTATACGAAAGATGAAGGCGATTGTTATATCCGAAATGAATCACGTAAACTGAACCCTCAACGTTTCGTTGATGTCATGAAATTAAATCATATCCACGTCGATTTCAGTCGTGTTCAAACTGGAAAACAACAAGCATATGTCGTGACGGAGTTATATTTTAAACAGCCTACATTTATGTTACTTCAACAAATGAGTAATAATTCTTATCGTTGGTTGTTACGCTTTGATTGGGCTCGACCTGAACATGTTCATTTTGCAAGTGCTTATCATATTTTAGATTTAGTCTTCTGGTTCGGTAAGATGGATATACTACAAGGTCACTCTATTAAAATTTCAAACAATGAGTTCGAATTAAGCAAACGTATGATAAGTGACTTAGTTCATTACGCTAGAACAGGCACCATGCCCTACGAACCTTACTCGATAAATCGCATAGAACCACGTGTATATAAATAAGGAAAACCCGTGATAGATGCACGCATCCATCACGGGTTTAAAATGGTTATATGATATTAACTTTTAGCATAATGTACGTTCTTTAATGTAAGTACAATAATCAGTCCTAATAAACCTATAAAGGCACTTACAAACGTGACCGCTTCAACATTCATATTTGAAACAACAAGGCCTCCGATAATACCACCTAAACCAATACCTGCATTAAGACAAGACATATTCCAACTCATTACTTGACTTGTGTCACCTTCAACATGTTCGATAATACCACTTTGAATCGCAGGGTTCGTACTCCATTGCACGATATTCCAAATAAAGAGTCCAACTAATAATAGTATTGTTGTAGATAAAATTAAATTAATAGCTAACATAACTATAATAAATACTGTGAAAGCAATAATTAACCATCGCTTACTAGTCAACTTATCAGCTAGCACACCACCCATTGATGTACCAACAACACCGGCAACACCATTAACGAGTAGCGCTAATGATACATAGCCCATGGAGTGACCATTCTCTAAAATAAGTGGATTGATAAATACAAACGTCACTGAATTAGCGATTAGAATAAGCAATGTAATTGCTAAAAACTTAACGATCTCAACTGGTCGAACAATATGAGTTGTAACTTGATTATCATCGGAAACGTTATTATACATTCTATTGGCTTGATTGAGTTCCGTAGTGGTTGGAAGATATTTCAACATTAATAAGCCGGTAATAAGACTAATAACAATAATAAATACGAATGTGAAACGCCAACCAATCCAATCACCAATCATCGTACCGATTGGCACACCAAAGACATTTGCACCACTAAATCCAGTATAGACAACGCCAATCATCTTACCTCTGTTCTTAGGTATCGTTAGCATTGCTGTTAGTGCTAAGACTTTGACGATAATTAATGATGCAGCGGCTGATGATAATATACGTCCGATGACTAAAATCGTAAAGTTAGGCGCTACGACGATAATGCCATTCCCTACTATAAAGATGACTAAAGTCCATAGTAATACGGGACGTGCAGGGTATCGATTGGTTAATTTAACAAGTATAGGTCCACATATTGCAAAGGTTAATGCATAAAGCGTGACAAGTTGTCCAATAATCGCTTCTGAAACACCTAAGTCATCACTCATTAAATTCATGATACCAGCGACCATCATTTCAACCATACCTACAATAAATACGCTGATGATAAATGTGGCTATCCGCATAACAGACATCATTCATACCCCTTTCATTTAATCATTTTTACATAAAAAAACAGCTACGCACTGTTCTTCAAGTTTCGTAACTGTTCCATTATATAATATTCACTTATATTTTTCTTCCCCAATGTTTTAAAAGAGACTTTCATTATTGTTGTATTGATGTTCGATAAGTTCTTGTAGAAATGCTGAAAGAACAAGTAATGCAATTGCACCGTAAGTCACATAATTATTATGCAATACAAAATCAAAACCAAAATTCATATTAAAATAACTTTCAACTAGGCTTATTAAAAATCTAAGTATATTAAATAGTGCAAGTAGTGTAATCATAATTCCAAGCAGATGGGATATAACTTTCATATAATTTGCTCCTTCGTTCAATGATTTAGTTATATAGTAAAATTTTCAAATTAAATACTACTTAGTTTAATCTTAATTTTTCCTTAAATAATTATTATCGGAATAGTTAAATGTTAAAAAGTTATATAAGATAGATATTGAGGTGGTTTAAATGAACGGCGAAGTACTTATTATTGAAGATGACAAAGATATTAATGAGTTAATGAAATTATCTTTAAGTACAAAAGGGATACGACACATTAAATCCGTTGATAATATTAAAGATGCAAAATTTGAATTATTGAACTTCAATTTTCAAGTTATATTATTAGATTTAAATTTAAAGTCTGAAGATGGTTATCAGTTATTGAAATATATTGATTTAAATGATACAGCCGTTATCGTAGTTACTGCTAAAACAACACATTTAGATGTTTATAAAGGCTTCGAACAAGGTGCAGTTGATTATATTAAGAAACCCTTTGATCCTATGGAGTTATATTATAGAGTGTCTTTACATTTAAATGATAAAGATCAGTCGATGTATCGTTATAATGATTTAACTATTAACTTCAATAGTACGGAGGTGTGTATTAATGATAAACCAATCAACCTTACGAATCGTGAATATAATTTATTAGCGTATCTTGTTAAAAATAAGAACCAAGTACTTACGAAAGATCAGCTTTACGCTAAAGTATGGGGATACGATACAGGTGTCGATGATAACACTTTGATGGTACATATTAGAACTTTGCGTAAGAAGATTGAAGCGACTCCTAATTCACCTAAGATGATTAAAACTGTACGCAGCAAAGGGTACATGTTCAAGGAAGATGGCAATGATCAATAAATTTACATTAAAGTTTCTTAAATATATGACTATATTTGTACTTCTAAATTTCACTATCACGTGTGTATTAATAATTATATTGTTTTTCAAAGTTTTACCTAATATTTATTGGGATATTAACGAAATTGAACCAACCTATTTAGAAACATACGGAGTTGCCAAAGAACCAAATGACAATCTTAAATCGTTAGCCAAGAAGAGTAACGTTGATTTATATTTCGTCCGTAAAAATGGTGACATTCTCTACCCAAAATGGAAACGTAATACAAATATAAAACCAACGCTATTAAAAAACATAAATAACGCGAATTCTGTTGTATCAAAAGAAGGCACGTATCTTGTTTATATCTATAGAAATAAAATGAAACAACCTAAAATAACAAATAGCGATGAAATCAAAACATCACAACTACTTGATAGTTTATCATCTTTAGATTTCAATCATTACAACTATTTGATTTCAAATAATGAACTTCAATTTGTGAAGAATCCAGGTCAAAGAACTATACTGTGGAATGATAACTTTGGCAAAGCCTTTAATGATAGCAAGAATACGTATATTGTACTTTTCATTTCGTTCATCGTTGCTAACATCATCTTAATTGCTTTAACGGCCATTCTAATTTCAAAACGTCTTACAAGACCGTTATCCTTTTACATTGATTGGATTGGCAATTTGTCTTTAGGTAAACTACATCAGCCTACGTCGAAACGTAAGCGATTTAAGAATCGTCGAACATATCCGGAACTGGACGCATCTTTGTCGAAATTGAATGAACAAATGTTGTCTGATAAGTTTTATCATAATCAAATGTCATATTATAAATCGAAGTGGATTAGTCAAATCTCTCATGATCTAAAATCACCACTTACAACGATTTATGGATACTCTAAACTAATACAAGCTGATGAAGCGTCACAATCTTATGTTCAACTTATTTCGGAGAAAGCAACGTTTATGAGTGATTTGATTGATAGCTTGAATCAATCGTTTGATATGGAAACCAATCAGATGAAGCATGATAAAGAGAACTTTCCTATTCAATCAACAGTTTATCGAATTGCTCAAATTATTGGTTACCAATCCCTAACATGCGACTTTCATCTTGAAGATGAATCAACGTTTTATGGGAATAAATTGTATTTCGAGAGACTTCTGATAAATTTAATCAATAATAGTATTGATCATAATGAGATCAACCCTAGCATAAAGATAACTATTTCTAAAATTGAAAATAACTTGATGATTGATTATATGGATGACGGACAAGGCCTACCTCACGCTAATATTGATGCACTATTTAGACAGTCGTATACGTCTAAAACGAATAAAGCTCAACATGGTATCGGTTTATCTATCATAAAAGACGCTGTTAATTATCATCATGGTTCAATTACACTATTACCATCTAAGCAAGGTGTACATTTCCATATCGTATTGGTGGATACAGCATAGTAAATTAAAAGTCAGCTTTCATTTGGAGAATCAAGTGAAAGCTGACTTTTTAATTTAATTATCTTTCGCTTCTTCATCGGGTGCATTGAGTGCACTATTACGCGCCACTAATTGATGACGTACGTTAAAGAATTGATTATAGCTTAAATATGTCGCAATTAAAGCTGACATTATCGTGGCTGTGGTATGGATAAATACGACAAGTAATTGGAATTTAATCGCTTGTAGTGGAGGTACGCCACCAATAATCAATCCTGTCATCATCCCTGGAATAGAAACTAGGCCATATGTTTTTACCGAGTCTATCGTAGGTACGATAGCAAGTCGTATACTCTCTCTAATTGATGCTTTAGAAGCCAATTTAGGTGTTGCGGCTAATGTAAGCTTAGATTCAATATCGGTAATATCTTTAACAAATGCTCGATCTAAATTCTGGTAAGCCAAATTAATCGCGATAAGGCCATTATTCGCTAACATACCACCTATCGGGATAACTTCATTTGCTTTGAAATCAATTGCTCCAGCTAATACAGTAGCAGTTAGTGGTAAAGCAGTTCCAATAAATATAGCGATAAATGAAATCCAAAAGACATGATGCATAACAGGAGAAGCACGGTTAATTGTGTTCCACGATGCATTTATAATAATAATTAACACTGCTAACATTAATATCCATGCTTGATCTATTTTGAAAATATAGTGCAATATAAAACCTAAGATGATTAACTGTACAACTGCACGTACGGAAGCTACTACTAAATCTTTAATAATATGTAACCCTTCTTTATACGAAATAAAGATTGGAATTAATAATAATAATGCAGTTAAACAAAGGGCTGTATTACTCATTCTGATTTAACGCCTCCTCTTTCGTTATCTCACCATCACTAATTGTTATTCTTCTATGAAAATGTCTCATACTCTGGTCATCACTATGCGTAATCCATAAGACTGCGACACCTTCTTTAACCATGTCAAAAATCATTTGTTCAATAATGTGCTTATTTTGCGTGTCGAGTGCACTTGTAGATTCATCTAGCAATAATATATTCGGACGATACATAAGTTGACGTGCAATCGTAATCCTTTGACGTTCACCTCCGGATAGATGTTCAATCTTAGAGTTTAAATCATACTGACCTAAGTTCACTTTCTTCAATAAATCGAGTGCCTTTTCCTTATCAAAGTGCGCTTCACGAGCTAACGCTGGAAATGACATGTTATCCCCAATCGTCTCACCAAAAAGTTGACTCTGTTGCATGAGATAACTTATCTTCATACGCAATTCTTCAGGAGGATAGTTATTGAATGGCTTATCTTTGAAATAAAGTTCCCCATCTGTCGGGCTAATTAGATTATTAATCTGCTTTAAAAATGTACTCTTCCCACTACCAGATGGACCAATGATCGCTACTGCCTCACCTTCATTTAATTGAAAGTTGATATTTTTGAGTATCATACGTCTATCCGCTTTATATGATAAATTTTTGATGTTTAATAACATCTGTTACTAACCTCCTCTTAACTATTACTTTTATTGAAAAATAAATTAAAATACTTTTTTGTTTAACCTGTTCTAGCATCATTTATATCTATAATAACAAAAAAAGAAGTAAGATAAGCGAATTCAAGTTAACATTTATTGATTCACTGTATCTCACTTCAATCCGAGTAAATCGATTACCAAATAATCGAAATAATAATAGAGAGATATGAAATTAAGTTATTTATCATATGCAACGTAATGGTGATTGCTAAGTTACGGCCACTATAGTGATACGCAACTACAAATCCAATTGCCATAATTAAATATGGCCCAACTTCAAATGGAGATGATGCGCTTAGTACGTGTAATCCAGCAAAGAATAATACTGATACAACGTACATTGCACCATATGTTAATTTCTTACCGAGTTCATGAATAATGAGATGTCTAAAGAGTAATTCTTCAACGATTGGCGTAACGATTACTATATCTAAAAATAATATTGGCCAAATCCATCTCGTCTTAAAGAGTTCCTCAATTTGTTTATTATTTTCAGTATTATTAAACTGATATTTTTCAGGTAGCAATTCTATTAAGTTTCCGTATAAAAATTGTGCTAAATACATCGCAATGAGAACAACAATAATCAGTATGATATGTTTTTTCAAATCTTTAAAGCGTTGAATTGATAATGGAATAAGTGATTTGCGATGCATTAAATAAAATAATAGTAATAACAGACACTGTCCTAATAAGACAAAAATTTGATTAATCCCCATTAATTGTTTTATAAAAGGATCTTGTGAGGTCTGACCCGTAATAGCTACAATCGTAATCATTACAACTATTGTTAATATCAACGGCAAAACAATATTAATAATTAAGTAGCCTGGTATAAGCCAGAAATCACGTTTAACAATTCGTTTTGATGCAAATTCATTGTTTAGTTGTGAATGCTTAGATGTTTCTTGCGAATGTTCATATTCATTTGTCATAAGTCTCTCCCTATCTATTCTTTTTGAATATGTAAATTTCAACTATTATCAAAAATTAAAAGAACTTCTCTACCATTGTAGTAATAAATATCACCAAATGTACAGAGCTATGATAAAGATATGATGCTGCTAAATTCTTTCCACTTCTTATGTAAATAATGATAGAGCCAATTGATAATATTAAATACGGTATCACTTCCATGATGGATATCAAGTCATATACCTGTACACTCACTTCTATCACTATACTCAATACAATAACTACCATCAAATTCAGCTTTTTTTCGAGTTCATGAATGATTAAATGTCGATAAATTAATTCTTGAATTAAAGGTTGTAATACAACCACTGTAATAAAAGAAAACACAATTGCAATTGGATGATTGAATAGACCTTCAAGACGAAGTTGCGCTTGAGTTACATCATAACTTAAAGGTTTAGGTAGTTTCTGCGCTACATAATTAAAAGTATAATATAGCAATAATGCACTGATACTCACAGTAACTATTAATGGTAAGTAATTACGTTTAACAATGCGAAATTGTCTAAATGCCACATCAGCAATATAAAGTTTATGTAATGCAAAAAATGACACGATAACAATAAATTGCGCTATAACGAAACTGACGCTCAACATCAAATTATATAAATATAGTGGTGGTGGATCTTGCGTTATCATCGCATGAACACCTAGAACACCGAATACAATAATAATTGGCATTAAAATTTGAAAAGCGATGTAAATGGGTATTAATAAGAAATCTTTTTTTACTACTTCAGAACTTCCCCATTGATTTCTTAAACCCTCTTGTGTCAATGACTTTTCCTCTTTATCCATAGGTCACCTCTTACATCTTGTACATCATACTTTATCATCGAAATACATGTATGTCATATATCATTTGTTATTCTATCAGATTATTAATATTAAGAAATTGAAAATTTCTTCCTATTTTAAATTGTAAAAGATTTACATTGATGTATGATTTAAATTGTAGAAAGTTCAAAGGGGGAGAAATAAAATTGATTTCTATACTTACAGTTATGCAGTTTATTGTTAACATCATGATATTTATTGTGATTCTTTCAATAATCGGCTTAGTACTTGTGTTGCTATTTAAAGATAAAGGGCAGAATCAACACAGTGTCTTACGTAATTATCCTGTTCTAGGACGTGTACGTTACTTTGCAGAAAAGATTGGACCAGAATTACGTCAATACTTATTTGCAAATGATACAGAGGGGAAACCATTTTCAAGAAATCAGTACACAAATATTGTGCTAGCAGGTAAATACAACTCTCGAATGTCTAGTTTTGGAACACAACGAGAGTATAAGGATGGTTTTTACATACGAAATACAATGTTTCCTTTACAACGTAATGAATTACAAATTAATAATCAAACTATGATTTCAACATTTGTCTATAAAGTGGACAATGAACGCATATTTCAACGTGATGAACATCGATATCAAACAGCTATTGATCCGTACTACTTAACAGACAATAATGCTATTATTCTCGGAAACAATTTAGAACATCCTTTTAAAATCAAACGACTCGTTGGTCAATCAGGAATGAGCTACGGTGCACTTGGTGGTCGTGCAATCACTGCATTATCACAAGGGTTAGCCCGTGCAGGCACATGGATGAATACAGGTGAAGGTGGATTGTCAGAATATCACCTTAAAGGTGGAGGCGACATTATCTTCCAAATCGGACCTGGTCTCTTTGGTGTTCGTGATAAAGATGGTAACTTTAGCGACGATCAATTTCTGAAGACGGCAAATCATAAAGAGGTCAAAGCATTTGAAATTAAGCTCGCACAAGGTGCCAAAACTCGCGGTGGTCATATGGAGGGCAATAAAGTTACAGAAGAAATTGCCAAAATCAGAAACATTGAACCTTATAAAACCGTGAACTCACCTAACCGCTTTGATTTTATAGATTCACCTGAAGACTTATTACAATTTGTAGATAAATTACGTCAACTAGGTCAAAAACCAGTCGGCTTTAAAATTGTAGTGAGTAAAGTTGAAGAAATTGAAGCATTAGTTCAATCAATGATTGATATGAATATTTATCCTGATTTCATCACAATTGATGGCGGTGAAGGTGGTACAGGAGCGACATTCCAAGAGTTACAAGATGGTGTCGGTCTATCATTATTTACAGCACTACCTATCGTAACTGGTATGTTAGAGCAACATCAAATTAGAGGTAAAATGAAAATCTTTGCCTCAGGTAAATTAATTACTCCAGATAAAGTAGCAATTGCTTTAGGATTAGGTGCAGATTTAGTTAATATTGCTCGTGGCATGATGATTAGTGTAGGTTGTATTATGAGTCAACAGTGTCACTTAAATACATGTCCTGTGGGTGTTGCGACGACTGATCCTAAGAAGGAAAAAGCATTAATTGTCGATGAAAAGCAATATCGAGTAACGAACTATATTACAAGTTTACATGAGGGACTATTTAACATTGCGGCCGCAGCTGGTGTCAAAAGTCCAAATGAAATTACAACTGACCATATTGTAATCAAACGCATTGATGGTTCAATAGAAAATATCATTGACTATAAATTGAAATTAATAAGTTAACTCGATGGCAAAGAGAGTTAAGGTTGGATAAAAATAATACTTTGAAGCTATATCACAAACTCGTAATAGCTGACTAGTAAGAGAAGGTACTCATATCAAGTACCTTCTCTTTTTTGTAATTTCTTGAGTTAAGCGAGCACCAGTTAAATATCCTCTCGGAAATTCTATCCCCTACCTTTTAATTCTTACTAATTCAGTTCGATTTCATTTTAAAGTGCTGTATAATAATTAAAAATAAATAATCAGAATATTCTATTAATTGTAGGTCATATTTATGACAGACAATCATCCAAATTGGAAATTTGAAACACAAACGATTCATGCTGGACAAGTTATCGATGAATTCTCAAAATCACGTGCTGTGCCTATTTACCAAACATCAAGTTATGTCTTTGATGATACGCAACATGCGCAAGACCTATTCTCTCTGGCTAAACCAGGTAATATTTACACACGAATTATGAACCCAACTCAGAATGTCTTTGAAGCTCGTATCACACAATTAGAAGGTGGTGTTGGTGCATTAGCTACCTCTTCAGGTCAAGCTGCTATCACATTGGCATTACTTAATATTGTGGAAACTGGTTCAGAGATTGTAGCATCGTCTAACCTATATGGCGGTTCTTATAACTTATTAAACATCACCTTTGCAAAACTAGGTATTAAAGTTCACTTTGTTGACCCTAGTGATCCTAACAACTTTAAAGCAGCAATTAATGATAAAACAAGAGCGATTTATGCTGAAACAATCGGTAATCCAGCTATAGATGTATTAGATATTGAAGCGGTAGCACAAATTGCACACGATAATGGTTTACCACTTGTCATTGATAATACATTTGCTTCTCCTTATTTATGTCGTCCATTTGAACATGGTGCTGATATTGTTATCCATTCAGCTACTAAATTTATAGGGGGCCATGGTACATCAATAGGCGGCATTATAGTAGATAGCGGTAAGTTTAATTGGGATAACGGTAAGTTCCCTGGATTAGTCGAACCTGATCCAAGTTATCACGGCATTTCATATACGAATGATGTCGGTGAAACTGCATACATCACTAAAGCACGTGTTCAATTATTACGTGATTTAGGTTCAGCTGTGTCGCCTTATAATGTTCATGAATTTTTAATTGGTTTAGAAACATTACATCTACGTATGGAACGTCACTCTGAAAATGCCTTAAAAGTTGCTCAATTTTTAGCTCAACACCCTAAAGTCACTTGGGTAAATTATCCTGGTCTTGAAAACAACAAATATCATAACTTAGCTAAAAAATATCTACCAAAAGGTCAAGGTGCAATTCTGACATTTGGCGTAGACGGATCAGTTGATGACATCGCTCGCTTCGTCGATAAATTGCAACTATTCTCATTACTCGCAAATGTAGGAGACTCCAAATCACTCGTCATCCATCCTGCAAGTACAACGCATCAACAATTGACTGAAGCGGAACAACGTCAATCAGGTGTACTTCCAGAAATGGTTCGTCTATCTATAGGTACTGAAAACGCTGAAGATATTATTAACGACTTAAATGATGCACTTAGTATTATTTAAATGATATAAAAATAAGCTGTAACGGATCTTGAGACATTAATTTATGTCCCCGGCTCCGTTACAGCTTTTCTAGTTCATTATTCATCTGTCATATTACTTTTTTGTTTAAAGCCTAATTTTTTTAATTCTCTAACGGTCCCTTCCATATTGACCTTCTTATCATTTTTAGATGTTGACATTAAAGAGAAATACTTCTCGACTTCTTTAATATCTGCTTTTTTATAGTTTATATCGATTGTTTCAACCCATTTTTCATGATTATTTTCTAAGCTATAAGATACACCTTTAAGGTCTTTCAATTGATGATGATCTTGGAACGTCTTCTTAGCTTCTTTCCTGGACATACCGAAATCATTATACTTCAATGTTGTTACAGTTGATTGTTTTACTACTTTATTCTTTTTATAAGACAATGTCGTTAATACATGCTTCCCTTCCATGTCCCCTTCATATGTCTTAGAGCGTTCCTTACTACACGCGCCTAATATACTTACACTTAACACCATTAATATCGTCAATACAAAGAACTTTTTCATCATACTCATCTACTTCCCACTGTGTCATTTTTCAATTAAATTATAGCATTTACTTTATCTTATTATGTATATCATTACCAGATAATTTTGATTAGAAACAATTTTTTCAGAAAAACAAAAATCTACATGCTACAATGTTAGTAAATAATGACGTTAGGAAGTGTGTGTATATGAAAGAATCAATTGAATTATTAAAATTATTGACTGATGTGAATGGCATTGCTGGTTATGAACGCAATGTAAAGTCAAAGATGAAAGAATATTTAGGGCCTGTAAGTGATGAAATTATAGAAGATGGTTTGGGTGGCATATTTGGTAAAAAAGCAAGTGACAATGGAACAAAATCACTTATGGTAGCTGGCCACTTAGATGAAATTGGCTTTATCGTGACTAAAATCGATAATAATGGATTTATTAAATTCCAACCTATTGGCAGTTGGTGGAACCAAGTTATGTTATCTCAAAAAGTAACTATCACAACGGATGACGGCACTGAAATTCGTGGTCTTGTCGGTTCAAAACCACCACACGTACTTGACCCAGAGGAACGTAAGAAGCCTGTCCAAATTAAAGATATGTACATTGATATCGGTGTTCGAAGTAAAGAAGATGCTGAGAATCACGGTATCGAAGTTGGCAATATGATTACACCTTATAGTGAATTTGAAGAATTAGCGAATGGCAAATATTTAACTGCAAAGGCATTCGATAATCGCTACGGTTGTGCACTTGCGATCGATGTATTAAAAAGACTTAAAGATGAACAAATCGGTGTAGATTTATATGCAGGGGCAACTGTGCAAGAAGAAGTTGGCTTGCGTGGTGCTAAAGTTGCTGCTAATAAAATCAAACCTGACCTCGCTATTGCAGTGGATGTTGCAGTCGCATACGATACACCAGGAATGAACAACCTTGGAAGTGAGACGACTTTAGGAAATGGGCCTGTAGTAATCTTAATGGATGCATCTAATGTTGCACATCAAGGCTTACGTCAACATATTAAAGAAGTTGCAAGAAGACATTATATTACTGTGCAATGGGATACAACAGCTGGCGGTGGTACAGATGCAGGAAGTATCCATGTTGCAAATGAAGGTATACCTACAATTTCTATTGGCGTTGCCTTACGTTATATGCATTCAAATGTGTCAGTACTCCACACAGATGATTATGAAAATTCAGTGCGCCTTGTAACTGAAATCGTTCGTTCACTAAACGATGACGCTTATGAGAGAATAAAATGGTAAGTTACTAGTTAAAATATTATGAAGTTGATAGTTTAATTCATATCATCTAAATAACGCATTTTCACACTAGTGTGTGGTGTGCTTAATATAATGAAGATTAACGTCATTTGACGTCACTAAACCCCAGTCTACTGCCATAGACTGGGGTTATAATATTAATCTTCATTTTAATTTTAAATATTGCAATTAATTGCTATTCTACTGAATTCTTCCAACTATCATCACTTAACATTTCTCCAGGCCAAGTATAAGCCATAACACCACCATCAATTCGAACCGTTTCACCAGTAATAAATGAACTATCGTCAGATGCTAGAAATGCAACAAGTTTACCTACTTCTTCAGGTTTACCTAGTCGACCTAATGGAGTGACCCATTTTTGATTATTGCGGAACGTTTTACCCGCTTCATCTTCTGAAGTACCAGCTAAATTGTCTACTAATGGTGTTTCAATTGTTCCTGGTGCAATAGCATTCGCACGAATATTCTCACGACCATATTCAATAGCAATAGATTTCGTAAAGTTAATGACTGCACCTTTGGCAGCGTTATATCCAGAACGATATAAGTCGGCAGCTTGTCCTGAGAATGATGCCGTATTAATAATAGAACCGCCTTGTTCCATCATTAACGGTAATAAGAATTTGGTTACTAAGAACGTACCTCTCATATCCACTGCCATAATTTTATCGAATACTTCAACAGGATACTCGTGGATTCGGCCTGCGCCATTATCTACACCCGCATTATTAAAGATAACATCTACACGCCCATACTCATCTCTAGCTTTATCCGCAAAGTCTTGAACTTGTTTATCATCTGAGATATCTACTTTATACGCAGTAGCTTTACCTCCATTACGATTTATTTCTTCAACCGTTTTTTCTAATTCATCCGAAATATCAAGTGCGAGTACATGTGCACCTTCATTAGCCAAGGCTTTTGCTGATGCTTGGCCGATACCTGTACTTGCACCAGTGATGACTGCAATTTTATTTTCTAAACGTTTCATAACGGCTTTCACTCCTATTTTCAAATTTCTTTAATGAAATTCAACTCATCTATACAATGTTTATCTTTCCACACTTCAAACACCCTCAAACCTTATTCTCATAATGATAGCGCTTCATCACACAATTTAATTTCAATCTTGTTTGATAAGTAATTATTATTGTACTTATCACATTAATAACCAATTCTTATATTTAAATTTATGAAAATTGCTATATTTTAAAAATCAGTTTGTTATACTTCGAGTTAACTAACAAAGGGGGCCATTTTATGACCACTAATACAAAAGAAAGAACATCTTTAGTTAACAAATTTCTAAATGGTGTTGAAAAAGCTGGTAATAAATTACCAGACCCTGCAATGCTTTTCTTCTTAATGTGTGTTGGCTTAGCCGTTATCACTTGGATTGTGTCTCTTTTTGATGTGTCAGTGAAACATCCAGGAAATGGAGAAACCATACATATAAAGAGTATTCTTAGTACTGAAGGTATCGCTATGATTATGAATGATGCCGTTAAGAACTTCTCTGAATTTCCTGCGCTAGGACTTGTATTAGCAGTGATGATTGGTGTCGGTGCTGCTGAGAAATCAGGATATTTTGATAAGTTAATGATTTCAGTTATTAACCGAGCTTCAAAGCGAATCATTGTACCTACAATCATTTTAATTGGGATATTAGGAAGTCTAGCTGGGGATGCAGCAACAGTCATTTTACCCCCACTAGCAGCAATGATCTTTATTAAGATTGGCTATCACCCAATCGCCGGTCTTGCAATGGCCTATGCTTCTTCATTAGGTGGTTTTGGTGCAAACTTTTTAATTGGTATGCAAGATGCATTAGTCTATGCATTTACTGAACCAGCGACGAAGATTGTTTCAGATAGCGTCAAGATTAATGTGGCTATGAACTGGTACTTTATTGCCGCAAGTGTCATCTTAGTAATTCCTGTTATCTATTTCACTACAACAAAGGTTGTTATACCACGTTTAGGCGAATATGATGCGAGTCAAGCAAATTATGATGAAGACGAGGAAACATCATCTCATATTACACCAACTGAAAATAAAGCATTATTCTGGGCGAACATGTCATTTCTTTTACTGATTGTTGCCCTAATCATTTGTTGTATTCCAGAAGGAAGTTGGTTAAGAAATGCTAAAACAGGCAGTCTCATAGACGATTCACCCTTAATTAATGGTGTTGGTTTAGTAATTCTTGTTATTTTCTTAATTCCTGGGATGGTCTATGGCATTTTGAGTAAACAAATCAAGAACTCGAAAGATTTAGGTAGTATGATTAGTGACTCTCTTGGTTCAATGGGATCTTTCATATTAATCGTATTCTTTGCAGCTCAATTATTAGCATTCTTGCAATGGAGCAATCTTGGTATTATTGTATCAGTCTATGGCGCCAAATTACTTCAACATCAAAATGGTATCGTGCTTATTATAGGCATCATTATTCTTAGTAGTTTTATTAACTTAATTATAGGTAGTGCATCGGCTAAGTGGGGTATTCTGGCTCCAATCTTCGTACCGATGATGATTTTACTAGGTTATCATCCTGCATTTACTCAAATGATTTATCGTGTAGGTGATTCAATTACAAACCCAATCACACCGATGATGCCTTATATGCCACTTATTCTATCTTACGCGCAAAAGTATGATAAAAATATGAAACTAGGTTCCCTACTTTCAAGTTTAATGCCATACACCTTTGCGTTAGGTGTCGTATGGACATTATTCGTTATCGCTTGGTACTTACTAGGCATTCCATTAGGACCAGGTGGACCTGTTAAAATTCCGAAATAATATAATAATTAAACATAAAATTTTAGCCATGTAGATGTGCACAAACCTCCTCTATCTCCGAGGAGGTTTATTTTTATGTAATCCCTTACAAAATTTTTACTAATTACTAAATATTTATCGCAGTCTCCCTTTTTCAAAGTGTTATATTACGGTAAAATAAAGGTATAGAAGTGTATTTTAATCAACATTATTCTAGTCATATAGGAGGACACGATGGAAGAACGAATAGGTTTAGTAGATATTGGATCAAATACTATCAGATTAGTTATTTTTAACTTTACTAAAGAATCAGGAATTAATGAATTGCTCAACATTAAGACGCCTGCACGACTAAGCCAATATCTCACTAAAGATAATAAAATGAGTAAAGAAGGCATAAAAGTACTCATTGATGCATTACACAGTTTTAAATCTGTGTCTGATAAATTCAATGTAACTGAATTACATCCGATTGCTACTGCCGCAATCCGTCAATCTAAAAACAATGATGAAATTGTCAAAGAAGTTAAAAATGAAGTTGGTATTGATATTAAAATCGTACCCGAAGAAGACGAAGCTTACTATGGTTACTACGCAATTACTCACACTACTGAAATTGAAAACGGAGTATCCGTCGACATCGGTGGCGGTTCAACTGAAGTAACGTTATTTAAAGATAAAGAGTTATTTGAATCACATAGTTTCCCTTTCGGTGTCGTAACACTTAAAAGAAAGTTCTTCAACGACAAAGATGATAACGACAAAGGTGCCATTAAAGATATGGAGAAATTCCTATCTCAACAATTTGAATCTTTAGAGTGGTTGAAAGATCAAGAGGTTGCACTTGTAGGTGTCGGTGGTTCCGCACGAAATGTAGCTCGTATCCATCAAGCCGAACATTCATACCCTATTGGCGGTGTACACAATTATACAATGACGAATAAAGATATTGATGAAGTCTTTGATATCATTCGTAAAAGTGATCGCGATGATTTAACCAACCTTGACGGCCTAAGTCGTGACCGTGTAGATATTATCTTACCAGCTGTATCAGTGTTTAAAACGTTGTATAAAATTGTAGACGCTAAACAATTCACATTCTCTAGAAATGGTTTACGTGAGGGATATGTCATGAAGCAAGTACATGAACGCTATACTGATGTCTTCGATAAAAATAATGTACGTAAAGAATCAATTCATTTCTTAGCACGTGAATATAAGATTGAAGATGTTAGTTCACAAGCACGTCTTAAATTAGCTAAATCCTTATTATCACAATTAATTGATATCGCTGATTTAGACATCAGTGATAACGATCAACGTCTATTTGAAGAAGGCGCTTATATTTACTACCTAGGTAGCTTTATCGATTCAGATTCAAGTTCTCCACACACGTACTACATCATTGCTAACTCTATGATTAACGGTTATACACATAAAGACCGTGTTAAATTAGCGCTACTCGCCAGTTTCAAAAATAAATCACTATTGAAATTCTATTGCAAAGAAACAGATTGGTTTAGCAATAAAGAAGTAGATACGATTCAAGCACTCGGTGGCATCATTAAATTTATCAACGCTTTAAATATTTCTCAAACAAGCTTCGTAGTCGATGTTGAATTGAAGAAAATGAAAAAAGGCGACGAGGACTATCATTTAACTGTTTTTTATACTGAAGGCGAGCCTATTGCAGAAGAATATCAAGCAAACAGACAGAAAAAACATATTGAAAAGATACTTAAAGGAAATGTTTCCATTATCTTTACAAAATCTTAAAACAAGTATGCTATCTTAAACTTAGGATGTTATGCCTTTTACTTACTAATTGAAAAGAATAACGCATATTTGAGGAAATGACGAGGTGTATTTGGAATGCAAACTCAATTGGGAGAAAATGATATTAGCTTACCGCAATACTACAACAACCGCGAACTAAGTTGGCTTGATTTCAACTATCGCGTACTTCAAGAAGCATATGACAAAAATAATCCGCTACTAGAGAAATTAAACTTTATATCTATTTTTAGTTCTAACTTAGATGAATTCTTCATGGTTCGCGTTGCAGGTTTAAAAGACCAAGTTAAGATGGGCTACGACAAACCAGAAAACAAAGCACAAATGACACCACAAGAACAAGTTGATGCCATCCAAGAAAAAGCTAAAAAATATGTTGATACACAATATGAACGTTATAACGAATTAATGACTGAACTTCAAGATTATGAAATAGTGATGTGTGAACCACATGAATTATCTGAACCTTTATTAAACAAATTAGAAAGAGATTTTAAACTAACGATTCTGCCAACTTTAACACCACTTGGCATTGATGCGTATCATCCTTTCCCTAAACTTAATAATAAAAGTTTAAACATCTTCGTAGACATTGATACTGAAGATGCGATTAATTCAGCAATTGTTCAAATCCCGTCACTCATTCCAAGATTCTTAACTTATAATGAAGGTCCTAAACAATATGTGGTTATGGTTGAAGATGTTATCACATATTTTATCAATTATTTATTTACTGGTTATGAAATATTAAATACCTTCACATTCAGAATCACAAGAAATGCCGATTTGACGATACATGAGGATGGCGCTGAAGACTTACTTATCGAAATCGAACGTTTCCTTAAAGAACGTAAGAGTGGTTCAGCTGTACGTCTGGAAGTTGATGGTCGTACTGCAAATCCAGATGATTTAGACTGGCTTATCGAAACATTGGAAGTTGATAAGCAAGATGTTTATTTCTTAAATGGACCATTGGATTTAACATTTATTTTCGGCTTAGTCGATCACCTATCTCATAAATTAAACTATTTAACTTATGAAAAATATTCACCACAGATTCCACGTTCTTTAGGCAATAATAATTTATATGAACTTGCATTAAAACGTGATATCTTCTTCCATCACCCATACGAATCTTTCGAACCGATTGTTGACTTTATTCGCGAAGCTGCGGACGATCCAAATACAATAGCGATTAAACAGACATTGTATCGCGTTAGTAAAGACTCACCTATTATTAAGAGTTTAAAAGAAGCTGCTGAAAAAGGTAAACAAGTAACCGTACTTGTAGAATTGAAAGCACGTTTCGATGAAGAAAACAACGTACACTGGGCACGCATGTTAGAAGATGCAGGTTGTCACGTTATATATGGTATGACACATCTTAAGACACACAGTAAAATCGCTTTAGTCGTTAAACGTATCGGTGGCGAATTAACATCATTCGTTCACTTAGGAACAGGTAACTATAATGACAAGACTGCGAAACTCTATACAGATATGGGTATTATCACTACAAATGAACAAATTGCAGAAGATGCCATTAACTTCTTCAATTATTTAAGTGGGTACTCAGTAAAACCAGAATACAATAAATTAATCGTAGCACCATTTGATATTCGTGATGTCTTTATCGATCGCATTGATAAAGAGATTAGCAGTCACCTTCAACATGGCAATGGTAAGATTATGATGAAGATGAACTCACTTACGGATAAAGCCATCATTGAAAAGTTATTCGAAGCATCACAAGCCGGTGTGAAGATTCAACTCATTATTCGTGGTATCTGTTGCTTAAAACCAGGTATTCCTGGCATAAGTGAGAATATTGAAGTGGTAAGTATCGTTGGTCGTTTACTAGAGCACTCTCGTATTTATTACTTCCATAACAATGGAGATGAACGCATCTATTTATCATCAGCTGATGTAATGACACGTAACATGATTAAACGTGTAGAAATCTTATTCCCAGTTGAAGATAAAGAAATTGGAAAACGCCTAGTCGACTTCATGGACTTACAATTATCTGATAATCAAAAAGGACGCTACCAAGATGAACATGGTCATTATCACTATGTGGAAAATAACTTATCACCATTAAATTCACAAGTCTATTTAATGCAAGAAGCAATTAAATATGGACAAGAACTTAAGAAACGTTCAGCTCAACCATCAGGTATGCCAGTTGTATCTAAACGTCGTGCCAATTGGATGAATCGTATCCGTCGTTCTCTAAAGAAATAACATATAAAATAGGCAATGGTCGCTCATGACCATTGCCTTTATTTTTGTAAACAATTTTATTTCTCAGGGTGATCGTACCAATGATTTAAGAATTGGTAGAGAACATCACTATAGGTTTGTAGTTCTGATGCTTCTATCTTCTCATCGACGCTATGTGCCTCTTCTAAACTACCAGGTCCATATAAAATAGTTGGTATACCAAAGTGTGCTGTCCAACCACCATCAGTTACAGTCGTACTCATACCATGCTTTAAATCAGTTCCATGAACAGTTTGATGCGCTGACTGTAATTGTTTAAATCCAGGATGTTCAGTAGGAATGGTGAAGCTAGGGAAGATTTCACCTTTGTCTTCAATCATTGATTCACCGCCCCATTCAAACTTCAATGGATTCTCCCGAAGCCAAATATCAGCCTCAGCCACACGATTCAAGTAATCTTCTATTTCTGCAACTACATCTTCATATCGCTCGTTTGGCAAATAATGAACCGTTATCCATAAACGACATTCATCTGCAATAAATGCCGGATGCCGTCCACCTTCTATCACTGCCGGGTTAATGGTATTTGCACCTGGAGGCATACCTGGACTATGTTTCATTACAGCCCAGTGCTGTTCTAATTCGTTTAGTGCGTGAATAATTTTTGTCATTTTTTCAATGGCACTCGCACCAAATAGCCCACCACCAGCATGGATGGTTTGACTACGCGCACCGTCATGAATGGTATTCTTACTTTTCACCGTAATCCAGCCGGTAATCACACCACCTTGACCAAGCGCCATATTCTCACTGGTATCTAACACAAGTGCTAGATCAGCTTTAGGTCCAATTTCACACGCAAGTTTCGTACCTGCTTCACCTACTTCTTCTCCTACAACCGATTGCACAATAATATCGCCTTTCGGTTGGCGTCCTTCTTGATGTAACTTTTCAAGAACATAAAATAATGACGCCATACCACCTTTCATATCACTTACCCCACGACCATAAAGCCAGTCATCCACTTGGGTTAATTCAAACGGCGGATACGTCCAGTTTGAATCATCATCTACTGATGCCACATCTACATGGCCATTTAATATAAGTTTAGGTGCGGAAGGGTCACTCCCCTTCAAAGTCGCGACAATGACACTATCATCCTTATAGAGTTGTTCCCGTTGAATACTAGATCCAAGTGCTTTTAATAATTCTTCAATCTCATCTTGCAAAGGGTCTGTATTACGTCCAGGTGGACTCTCCGTATTATAGCTAACTAATAATTCTAATAAGTTATAAAGACGTTTCTCCATCTTTGTCACTCCTCCAAATCTTAGTTATCCCCACTATCATCCTTCATTATCAGTATACCATTTTAATATAATTTTACATTATCTAAGTACTTAATGTCCTAGCCTCTCTATAATCTACTACACTGGTCGTACTGTCACTTCGTTCACATTAACATGTGCAGGTTGTGTTAATGCGTAAATAATCGCATCTGCAATATTTTCAGGATCTAGTTTCTTACGACCACCAAAGTCACTGCGTTCTGTCATTGGTGTATCTACCATTCCTGGTAATATGCTTGTTGTTTTAATCCCTGTTTTTGCTAATTCTTTTTCTAAACCATTAAAAATCATCAGTACAGCAGATTTTGTAGCACTATATAATGCACTTTCTTTAGATACTTCATTCGCAGATATAGATGCTAAATTTACCACATGTCCTGACCCCTGTGCTTCAAACTTAGGTAATATCGCATTGAGACTGTATAGAAGTCCTTTAATATTCGTATCAACCATTGAATCCCATGACTCAACTTGATAGTCTGTGATTTTAGATGAACCCATTACACCTGCACAATTTACGAAGATATCCACATGTCCAAATACATCGATGGCTTTTGCTACTAATGCATCTACTTCTGCTTGGTTTGTCACATCTGTAGGCACAATATGTATATTGTCTTCATTCATATCTTTCGCTACCGTATTCAATTTATCATGACTACGTCCTGCTAGTACGACTTTAACACCTTGCTTCTCAAGTGCTTTTGCTGTTGCTGCTCCTATACCACTACTTGCACCGGTAATAATTGCTACGCGTCCGTTTAATTCTGTCATTTCACTTCATCCTTTATTTTAGATTCATAAAATACATTACCTTATTTAAAATGCATTAAACCTTTAAGACAATTTCCAGGAAATATTATTATGAAAATACTAAGATGAATTGTAATCTCTATGAAAACGTATTAAAGTTAATATATGTAATTAAATCATTGGGCATATAGAAAGATAGGAGGATACACAATGACATTTGATGAACGTATTCAAGCGTTACGTGCTGAAAAGAGTAGAACAAGTTTCTCGTTTCATTTCATCGATTTATATAGTGAAGAAGAATGGATGAATATGAGTGTGAAGCAACGTACACGCCAAGAGAGAGAATTTATCGCACAATTGGATCAAATTCCACGTGTAAGAATGCCATTCTCTAGTCAAGAAGGCTACAAGTTTAAGTTATATAATCAAGAATATCAATATAATGAAGTTAAGAAGAATTTCAAAGATTTATAATACACTGAAGCCCGTATCTTACCATAGAGATACGGGCTTTCAACACATTATTCCAGAATGATTAGGGGTATATTTATGGTATGCCTTCGACTGCTCACCAACGAAGGCATATAAGGTTCTTGAATGTTAATAGGAGGCCATTCAATTTGTATTAATTTGTAACGAGTGTTTTACGTTCGAGTCCATAGTAATATAGTCGTTCTGCATCAATATATGGAATTGAATCGATAGTCAAGTAGCCATCTTTAATATCACCGATCATTCCTTGATTAACACCAGTTTTCAAATAAATGTCGTAACTGCCTTCATCAGAAAAAACAACTTCTTCAATTACTTTTCTCATCAGTATCACTTCCCATTACTTATTCCTTACAATTCTTATCATACACCCTTTTAAAAATTTTTAAAGTCTTTTGTGATACTTTTCACAAATAGTTCATTTTTTGAAAATGAAAGTAATTGAAGGGATTTATGTATGTGGAATATAGATGTCATCATTACATAATTTTATAACTCAATTTGTTACTATGCTTGACTACGTATAGTTACAGTCAAAAGTCCCTAAAGATAAATATTTTACCACCTATATATTGTTAAAATTACATAAATTGATATTATTAGACAAAATATTGATACTAACCACTATTAAAAAAGATTCAATTCCATAGTATAATTAACTCACATTAGATCGATCTGATGTATGAGGGGGATAATAAGCTCTCAACTGATAAAATTCGTTAGAGACGCATCTTAACTGGAGAGTAAGGTGGGTCTCTTTCTTTTTCAATAAATTTTAAATGAAGTAAAAAGATTGATATTTTTAGCTAAAGATTTGATATTACGACAGGTATTCTATCTGAATAATATATTGTACAATTTAAGTGTATTAGATATACATCTAATACATAGAGTTTTAGAGGAGGTTGGGAAGTATAACCATTACATATTATATTTCCCAAAAAGCTCATCCTAGCGGAAACTGAGATGAGTGGAATTTATACTTCTTGAAATATATGTTCATAATGCTCGTGACAAGTCAGTCAACGCAACATGAATCAAACAGCCAAGATTACGTAATCCAAAGAAGAACCCATAATTCTTTACCATATGTCAAGTGTATTATGAACTATATTTTTAGGAAAAAAGCTATTACAAAATTTTTAATTAATACTTACTCTCTGATGCTTTAACTAAGTATTAATTAAGTCGAAATGTCTCTAAAGAAGTATAGGTGCGATGTTTTTCACATCAAAGATGAACCCCATAAACATTTAAGCTGATCACTTAAGTGTCTATGGGGTCTTCTTTTGTATCATTATATTAAAATCCTAATTCTTTAATAAACTTAATGAGTTCATCTTTCATCTTTGGATCTTTAAGTGCATATTCAATCGTTGTTTTAACGAAGCCTAATTTTTCTCCAACATCGTAACGATCACCATCAAAGTCGTATGCATAAACTGGAATATCACTATTCATACGTTCAATCGCATCAGTGAGCTGAATTTCATTTCCAGCGCCTTCTTTTTGTGTTTCAAGGTAGTCAAATATCTCAGGTGTTAAGATGTAACGTCCCATGATGGCTAGATTTGAAGGTGCTGTACCTTGTTTCGGTTTCTCAACAAATTGTTTTACCTCGTAACGACGGCCTTCTTTTTCTAATGGATCAATAATACCATATCTATGAGTAACGCTCTCTGGTACTTCTTGAACACCAATGACTGAATGACCTGTTTCTTCGTAAATGTTCATCAATTGTTTGATAGCTGGTGTCTCTGATTCAACGATGTCATCACCTAACAAGACTGCAAATGGTTCATTTCCAATAAATTGACGAGCTGTATGTATCGCATGTCCTAATCCTTTTTGTTCTTTTTGTCGAACGTAGAAGATGTTTGCTAAGTCCGTAGAATATTGTACTTTCTCAAGTAGGTCATCTTTTCCTTTTTCTTCTAGAACCATTTCTAATTCTTTTTGATTATCAAAATGATCTTCAATTGCGCGTTTATGTTTACCAGTTACGATGATAATATCTTCAATTCCTGCACGAGAAGCCTCTTCCACTATGTATTGAATTGTAGGTTTGTCTAGAATAGGAAGCATTTCTTTTGGCATCGCTTTAGTAGCTGGTAAGAATCGCGTCCCTAAACCAGCAGCAGGTATGATTGCTTTTTTTATCTGTTTCAAACTCAAGTAACTCCTTTGCACATTCTGTCTTTTATATCATTTGTTAGTTTATCACTCTTTTGATTTCTTTCCTAGCAATAGCTTATTAATTTAACTATGGGAGGTACAGGCACTACACTTGTGGTGCCATTTAAGTATGCAAATTTTTATTAATATATTCATTTTCAAACTGTTGAAAATTGTTAGTAGAAAACCTATTTGTTGAACTAAAAAACACTCACCATTTTGCAGTGAGTGCTTTTATAAAAGATTCTTATACAAACAAGCTAATAAATAATATAAAGATGATACCTGATACAGAGATGATTGTCTCAAGTAGTGACCAAGTTAGGAATGTTTCTTTGACGGTTAATCCGAAGTATTCTTTAAACATCCAGAATCCTGCATCATTTACGTGAGATAGAATAACGCTTCCTGCTCCTATTGCAAGTACAACGAGTGCGACATTAACATCTGAGTGTTGTAATAATGGTAAAACGATACCTGTTGTAGAGATGGCAGCTACTGTAGCTGAACCTAATGCAATACGTAATACTGCTGCTACTATCCAAGCAAGTAAGATAGGTGACATTGTAGAACCTTCGAACATTTTTGCGATTGTATCACCCACGCCACCACCAATTAATACTTGCTTGAATGTGCCACCACCGCCAATGATTAAGATCATCATACCAATTGGATAGATGGCATTTGTAACTGACTTCATAATGTCGTCCATCTTTCTGCCACGGTTCAAGCCCATTGAGAAGATAGCGAAGATAACTGAAATTAACATCGCAGTACCAGCCGTACCTATGAAGTAAACAATTTGTTCAAATAAATTTTTAGCTTCCTCGTGACCAGTGATTAATTGAACAATAGTCGAAATTAACATTAAGATCACTGGCAATATTGCTGTAAATAAACTTAATCCAAAACCTGGCATTTCAGATTCTTTAAATTCTTTTTGAGAACCCAATGCTGAGATATCACCTTCACGAGTGTATGCTGAAGGTATAATTTTTTGTGCAATTTTATTAAATACAGGTCCAGCAATAATCGTTACTGGAATTGCAATGATGATTCCAAATAGCAATACTTCTCCCACATTCGCTTTTAGTTCTTTAGCGATAACGACCGGTCCAGGGTGTGGCGGTAAGAAACCATGTGTTACTGATAAAGCTGTCACCATTGGTAAACCAAGTTTTAAAGGTGATACTCTTGCACGTTTAGCAATCGTAAACACTAACGGAATTAATAAGACTAAACCTACTTCGAAGAATAATGCGATACCTACGATAAATGCTGCAATCAACATTGCCCATTGCACGTGTTTAGGTCCAAATTTAACAATCAATGTGTCAGCAATTCGATTGGCACCGCCACCATCTGCAAGTAATTTACCAAGCATTGCCCCTAATCCAAAGATTAATGCAATGTGGCCAAGCGTACTTCCCATTCCCGCTTCTATAGTTTCCATTATTTTATTTAATGGCATACCTAGTAGTATAGCAGTCACGACAGAAGTGACGATTAATGAAATAAATGTATTCAATTTCAAGAATATAATTAATGATAGTAGTAATAAAATCCCGATAACAACACTGATAAGTGGCCAAATATCTCCAAGCATAGTGAATCCTCCCAATGTTTTCTTTTTTTAATTAATTGATTTACTTCATGTGCTTACGTTGAAAATCTGCAATTTCTGCATAACGTTCTTCTAATGAGCGACTTAAATTAATAAAGATTGATACTAACTGTTGATACACTAGAACGGTTTCTGAATCAGGTTGATGTGCATTCGTTGTCCCGACCATTTCTTCAATAATTGAGAAGTCATCAATTTCCCCTAATGATTTCAAACCTAATACACAAGCGCCTAAACAAGAACTTTCATAGCTTTCAGGCACGATAAGGTCTGTGTCGAAGATATCTGCCATCATTTGACGCCACACTTCACTCTTAGCAAATCCTCCTGTCGCTTTGATTGTGCTTGGTGTTTCGTTCATTACTTCTATAAGCGCAAGATAAACTGTATAAAGATTATAGAGTACACCTTCTAAAGCAGCACGAATCATATGTTCCTTTTGATGCGAGAGTGTAAGACCGAAGAATGAACCACGTGCATCGGCGTTCCATAATGGTGCACGTTCACCTGCAAGGTACGGATGGAAGATGAGACCTTCTGCACCTGGCTTAACCCGACTTGCGATTTTAGTCAGTACATCATATGGATCAACGCCTAAACGTTTGGCAGTTTCAACTTCACTTGCAAGGAGTTCATCTCTTAGCCATCTCAGAACAACTCCACCGTTGTTTACTGGTCCGCCAATGACATAATGTTCTTCGTCTAGTACGTAACAGAAGATACGTCCTTTATAATCGGTGCGAGGTTTATTAATGACTGTTCGAATCGCGCCAGATGTACCGATTGTGACAGCGACTTCGCCTTTTTTATAACTATTCACTCCTAAGTTAGAAAGAACACCATCACTTGCACCTACAATAATAGGTGTATTCTCATCAATGCCCATTAAAGTTGCATAGCGTTTCTTCATACCTTTAAGAATATGTGTCGTAGGTACCAATTGTGGTAATTGTGCTTCAGTGATACCCAACAATTCAAGTGCCTCTTTATCCCAGTCAAGTTTTTCAAGATTGAACATGCCAGTAGCTGACGCCATTGAGTAATCGATGACATATTTTTCAAATAGTTGGTAGAATATGTAAGTTTTTATATCTGCGAACATGGCAGTTTGTTTATAAATATCTGATTGTTCATGCTTCATCCAGAATATCTTAGATAATGGTGACATCGGATGAATTGGAGTTCCTGTACGTTGATATATGTCTGAGCCATAATATTCCTTATTAATTAGTTTTGCGTATTTACTCGCGCGATTGTCTGCCCATGTAATACTTTCAGTCAAACGATGATGTTGTGCATCGAGTGCAATCAGACTATGCATTTGTGCACTAAATGAAATTAGTTTGATGTCTTCTTTTTTTATATTTGCTTCTCTAACAACATATTTCACAGTCATTAGTACTGCATCAAACAATTCGTCAGGGTTCTCTTCAGAAACATCTACATTTGGGGTATGTAAGGGGTAACCAATGTTGTGTTTCATTATGAATTGTCCATTTTCATCATATAATACTGATTTCGTACTTGTTGTCCCTATGTCAACACCAATCATGTATTTCATATTATTCCTTCTTTCTTCTATTTATCTTAGCCAGAAACTTTCAATGTCTTCGCCAACATCATCAAAATTTAAGTGAAAGGCTTCTCTTAATTTTGTAGAGTCATAGTGTTCTACCGCTTCAATAAACACCTCATGGTTACTATGAATGCGTTCAAAATCTTCTTTATCTTGCTCCATGCGATGTCTCATAGATAGTAATACGAGTGTTTCGATTACGGGTTTCAAATGATTCCAAAATGCTTGTAAATATTGATGGTTGGATGCGATAATCATGGCTTCATGAAATTGAATGTCATGTTGTGTAAATGCTTCAGCATCTTCGAATTTAACTGCTACTTTCATCATTTCAAGGTGCTTACGCATCTCTTTAGTTATAGGTGCTCTATCAGTGTGTTTGATCTTAGAGAAGGCAAATGACTCTAACATTAAACGTAAATCATAGAGTTCTTTCTTCTCTTGATCACCAAACAGTAAAACTTTAGCTCCCATGCGTTCTAATTGAATAAGTTGATCCGTCTGTAATAATTTGAATGCATCTCTAACAGGGGAACGACTAACATCAAATTGTTTTGCGACTTGATTCTCAGTAAGTAGCGTATCTACTTCGATTTCCCCACTCACAATTTGCAATCGTATTTCTGCTGCGACACCTTCTCCTTTAGACATGCCACCAAGCCATTGTTCTGGATAACCTTCTTTCACATCTTTCACTCCTATTGACTCAATTACAACTTGTATACAAGTATATTAATATATACGTTTCGTTTTTGCAAACGCTTTCTTTTTATAAATTTAAAAAACCCGGCCACAGATGGACCGGGAAAACCATGATTAAAATTCTATTTCTTCTCTTCAGAAACTTCGATGCAGTAATGTGTTTCGTGACACTTAGGGCATTCTAATTTACGTGTCTGCATAGTATGTCGTGCCAAAATAAACTGTTTCAATGATGGCTTAAACGTATATTGGCAATTGGGACACAGATATGAAATATTTTTATAATAATATGTTGTTAATCCAACGGCATAGGTTACTAAGATAGGCACTATCGCAATAAAAGGTTTACTCGAACTTCTCAATAAACTTGCGATTAACACTGTGTATTGAATAATGCCAATGACACCTGCGCTAATCCATACTTTACTTTTAAACGATTTCAATGTAGTAGATTGTTTCATTGCTTTATCTATGTCAGATAAATGATTTATTGGAGCGCTTGATTGACTTGAAATATATTGGTCAACGTTGTTCAAATGTTTTAGTGCTTTTGTTTGATTATATATACTTGTCTCTAATTCTTTCTTATTCAGTTGCAACATTGCTTTAAGCGTCTGCATATCGCTATCCTCGTAAAGTAGCGTTTTAATTTCATCCAATGTACAACCAAATTGCTTTAACAAAACTATCAACTGTAGTTGTTGTATATGATCATCATTGTAATGTCTACGATTTGATTCTGATGCACGTTCAGCTGTCAATAAGCCTTTACGATCATAATATTGTAGTGTTCGAACTGTAACTCCTAAATGATTGGCTAGCTCTCCAACTGTATAATGTGACATAGTGTCCACCTCCTACATTGAATCTACCTCATGACGCTACGTCACGAGCAAGAGATTTTTACACATAGCTTAAAGTAAGTCTGAAGGATGTCTTATTTGTCTTCTATCCAATCTTTAATATGATCGACAATGCCTACCGTACCATTTGGTAATTGTTCAAGGACAGAAGGAAAGTCCATATGGCCGATACCTGGATAGACGATTTCTTTCGTTTCTCCTCCATAGCGTTTATACTGCTCCATTGTCGCTTGTGAATCAGTATACGGAATGATTTCATCATCTTTGCCAGAGATAAATAATAACTTAGGAAATTGTTCAATTTCTTCAATATCTGGAAGATAATCAGCTTTAATTGTATAAATTAAGTCTGTAATGATTGTTTTAATTGGGGCGACGAATGATAAGATATCTAGTCCGTTTTCTTTTCGTGCGTAGACCGTCTTTTTTAAAATATATTGTGGCAAATTTTTAATTGCAGTAATTTCATCTTTAAAGTGATCACGTTTACTATCTGTAGAGAACAAACGTGCTAGCATACTTGTGTTTGGTGTAATTTTAGCTGCGCTGCTTAAATAAACAAGGTGCGATATAGGCAATGTATTAAATTTCAACAAACGTGTGCCAATCATACCACCCATCGAGTAACCAATGACCATGACCTTTTCAAGTTGTTGTGACGAAACAATTTGTTCCAAAACGTCTTCAATTCGTTCAGAGTAATCATCTAATGTGTGATTATTGCGATCGATACTTGAGCTTTTGCCACGGCTTGGACAGTTAATATAGATCATCTTATATTCTCTAAAGTACGGTTCAAACATCGTCATAATGCGGTAGGTCATGATTGCCCCATGTAAGAAGACAATTGCCCTATTTGAAGTTTGATTCCCGGCAAATGCCACTTCGACTTGTTCGTTATGATAATTTTTCAATTGATAAATTTGTGTTTTGAAATATTTTCTGTTCATAATCAACCTCAAAAATTGCTATATTACTAAATTATTATTTTATCACAAAATTATCAAAACAGAGGCAAATTAAAAAGTATAACTTATAGAATTGTTGCAAGTTACGTACAATTCATCAAGTTATACTATAAACTAATCGTTTTAGTTATTATCTGAAATAGCAGAATGAATCGATTGCATTTTAGATTCTACATCTGCAATTTCAAGTGCACAGTCTTTTAACATATCACTATAATCATCCGTACTCGCATTATTTTTATAGCGAATTTTATGCTCTAGACTTGCCCACATATCCATACCAATGGTTCTAATTTGAATCTCCACTGGAAGCTTTTCAACTTTATTTGATAAGAATACTGGGATAGACACAACAATATGTAAGCTTCGATAGCCGTTGTCTTTTGGATTTTTAATATAGTCTTTACGTTTTAGAAGTTTGACATCCTCTTGTTTTAATAGCATCTTTTCAATGACATAAATATCCTCTAAATAGTTACAAACAACGCGAATACCTGCAATATCTAATATATGTTCACGAGCACTTTCTGCACTAATATCTAGTTGTTTGCGGTGCAACTTTTTAATTAAGCTGTTCATTTCTTTCACACGGCGTTCCATATGGTGAATAGGGTTGTGTTTATAAACGTGATTGAAGTTGTCATCTAGAATATCTAATTTTGTACTGATTTCTTTTAAGGCTGAGGAGTATAAGTGGTCCAGTTCTACGAAGCCAATAAGTCTATCAAAGGCTTCGTCTCCATCTTTAAAATGATGTAAGTTATCTTTAAATTCACTTCGTAATTCTTCTATATACAATGATGGTTTTCTTTCTACATACATAGTATTTCCTCCTTAATCATCACTGTATATTATAGCGAATTGCAAAATGAACTAAAAATAATACTCTTTGATTTCACATTATTTTTAACAATTAAATTTATAATTAAAAATGCAAACCTTTATATTGAACAATGCGTCTAGACATAAAGGTTTGCAACTATTAATTATGATGATTCATTCTTATTATGTTCGATGACTTTTGTACCACGATTATCAGCGATGTCTTGTGCGCGTTTAGTGGCCTCTGCTTTCATCTCAAACGTATCAGACGCTTGTTTCGCACCTTCTGTTTTCACTTTCCATTCATCATCTTCGAAATAGACATGTACATTTTCGTCATTTAGTTTTGGATTTGCAGATTGATCTTTTTTGTGTTGGGTAATGTGTTTATGTTTTAATTCATCTAGCTCATCTTTCGTCGCATCTTTATACCAATCTTTAGCTTGCTGTGTAGCAATCGGTATAACATCCCCTTCTTTATAACCATCTTTTAACATAGCATTACCAATATCAATTGCTTTCTTACGTTCTAATTCATCGAAGTTCTTCCACGTGTTCGGATAATCATCCATCGTCCAAGGCATCCTATCAAACTCCTTTTTAACTTGATAGTTTGCTTTACCACTATCGTTTAGAGTGAAACTTGCTTATTGGACTATGCTTTAATCGCCACACCATTTTCAACATCATCTATATCTTTACGTGTATGCACACAATTATTTTGTAGTCTCATTAATGCCGATTTAATGTAATTATATTGAGGTAAATCGGAGAGTTCATTAATTTCAAGTCGGCTTTGAAGTTCGAAATGTTTCGCTAAATTTTCAAAAGTAACTAGGTATTCTCCCATTTTCTGATCTGAAATACGTTGACGTTGATGATCTTGCATCGCACGCATTAACATAAAGTTAATCTCTTCCAAGGCAAATATACTTGGATAATAATAACGAATTACTTCTTGATTAGAGAACAATTCATCACTTGCTGAATTGTTGATTTGAATCATGTTACTCATTTTCACTGAAAGTGCTAAACTTTCATCTCTTTCACGTAAATCATCTTGGTAGTGATTCTCTGAGAATAAATATTGGAAGATTACCGCTTCCTTACGAACCACTTCTGCAATCGTTCGTGGTAACATGACAGACGCTGTTTGACGGTTAATAAGAAGAATTCCGACAACTGCAATTGCTATACCGATTAATACATCAAAGATACGTGTATAGGCAATTGAAATTGAAAGGTTATCTGATGCTAAACCATTTAATAATATAACTTGGATCGTGATAAATATAACTGCGAACGCATAGTTTGAACCTACAAATGTTTCAGTGACCATCGCTGCAATACCCATTATGATAACGGCAATGATTAAGTGTGGATTGAAATACAATATAGCTGATAAGACAAGTGTTCCTAAGATAGTACCTAGTCCACGAGCAACAGAACGGTCTAACATACGTCGAGTTGTCATGCCTAATAAGACTGTATGTGCTGTTAATGGTATCCAGTAAGATTTTTGGATATTAAAGGCTAATGAAATAAAGATTGCTACTGCCATAATGACGGCGTAAATTAATGTATTTCGAAATACAATCGAATCTAATGTTAAATTATGAATGATACGTTGACTATATAACGGTTTACGAACACTTGCTTCATGTTCAATTTGACTTGAATCTAAGTTCGTAATTTCATCAATTTTCAAGATATATTGTAATAAATCATCAAATGCTTCATCTACATGAACTTCTTTTGCCCACTTTTCACGAGAGGCTGTTGTTCGATATGCATTTCGTATCGCAACATCCATCATTTCAACTAATTCATTTGGTATAGGGCGTATACCTTTTTCATGTAGTTCCAATAATTCTGAATATAACCCCTGTGCCGATGTGTGGAGTAATAACAGTCTTTGAAAGCGCGGACTCAATTTCTGGTTCACTCCAGCCGTAGCAGTGATTAACAATTCATCTGAATTTTTAAACTGTGTTACCGCTGTTTTTGTACTTTCTTTAAATTTATCGACATCATTATAATTGTGCATTAATTCTTTAATCATGTTAAAGTCCGAATTAATCGCTCTATTTTCGATTTTTTGTTTTTGGAAAAGTATTGTCAAGATGACTACTAATGTAGCAATCGCACCACCAACAAGAATTGCTAAACCACGGTATAACGCTTCATTTGGTGCTATTGGCAAGTTACTTGGTAAACAAAACGTTACAAGAAAGAATGTTGAAGATGGTCCTGCAATCTTCAATGCACTGAAGATGTAATATGGGATGACTGTAACTAATAATAAGGTTACGCCATATAATATCGGCTCAGTAACTGTAAGTGTGCCCAGTATCATACATACTGCAAATGACAATGAGCATACGATAACAGTTCTAATCATTGAGCGGGGTGAACTTTTGAACACATAGATATGCGCCAACGTCCCAGTCGATACAAGCAATCCTAATGCAAAATTGCCTAGGAAATAACCTAATAGTGCTGGGATAATTAATAACAAGCCTTGTCTGACACCCTTCATCAGATCAACTTTACTTGTGTCAAATGTGATAAGTGAGTTTAAAACATTTCCCAATGTTATCTTTCCTTTCTATAAAACATACATATTTAATGGTAACACTTTTTATTAAGTTATATGATGACCATTGTCTAATTTACAAAAAAGGTAGGATTGAAATTATATCTGTGACATAGATTTCAAATCCTACCTTAGTAATGTATATTATTATGAAAATTTCTTTAATTATTTGGCTTCCGCAACATCGATGACTGGTTTTTCTGTAATATATTTGCCGATATTTTCGCTGAACACTTTAAAATGGTCTGAGTGGTTGTGTGCTTCAACCGCATCTTGATCTTTATAGTTCTCTACGACTACGAATGTATTTCGTTCAGTTACATCTTCATAGTGGCTATAAAATGTATTTCCTTCCTCTTCACGTGCATGTTTAACTAAGTTCGTCATTAAATCTAAATAGGCTTCACGATGTTCTTCACTTACTTTAAGTTTGGCATTAATAATAATCATACATTTCACCCTCAATTTTGTGATTAATTTAATACTATTTTACCATTTTCACTCATACATAAAACAATAATGTGACTTTAAGCTTTAAACACATTTTATTATATTTTCTCAAAATAGACATTTAGTGAATCTATGTTCCAAAGCACTTAGCAAGTAATGTAATTAAATAAGCCAGTAAATGAATTAATTAAAATCCACTTACTGGCTAGATTCTAGGAATGATTTCCTAGCTTATATGAAATTATTTTAATTCACGACTTTCATCTTTAATCAATGGTTTGTCTGGTGATACAAACAACCATAAAATTGCTGCGATGACTGCTGGAATAATTAATAATTGGAAAGTCATTGTCCAACCAAGTGATGCAACCAACGCACCAGCTAAGAATGGACTTAATAATGCACCAATGTTACCCCATAAATTCATCCAACCAGATACTGTACCGGCAAAGTTTCTACCAATGTCATTAGCTGCTGCCCAGCTCATACCCATTGATATACCCATACCACCTAAACCAAGTGATAACCAGAAAATCGTTACGTATAAATTCTCAGTATGTACTGCAAAGAAAATTGAAATTGCAAATACGATGAAACCAACAATGGCAATTAAACCTCTTGAAACGAATCTTGATTGTCCGCTGCGTAAAATTTTATCTGAAATCGCACCAGCAGACAAAATTAAAATAAACATGATAAACCAAGGTAATGAACTAATAGTCATGTCTTTAAATTCAACATGATATTGTTCAGTTAAATAAGTTGGTAACCAAATTAAGAATAATGAAATAACGAATTGTACTACAAAGTATTGACCTGCAATCGCATAGAAACTTACACGACGGAAGAATTGATTCCAAGGTGGTAGTGATTTACTTGTTTGAACAAGGTCACGATTCTCCATAATGAAATGTTTCTCAGCGTCATTAACCATACGGTGTTGCTCTGGTAAGTCTTTCGCAATGATTCCCCATAGTATTGCAATTAAAATACCTACAGCACCGAAGATGTAAAATACAGCTTGCCAATTAAATGCATTTACAATAGCAATAGTAATCACAGGCGCTAATACAGGTCCAAAATAAGAACCAGCGAGTAACATACTAGATGCTCTACCTTTCTCATCTTTAGAGAACCAGTTTGCATTAAACACAGCGTTTGATGGATACATTGGCGCTTCACCAACACCGAATAAGAAACGCACTAAATATAATAAACCGTGATGTTTAATCATACCTGTAAAGATAGTGAAAGCACTCCACCATACTAAAGCGATTGTAATCATCTTACGAGGTCCAAATTTCTCAGCTAACATACCAGAAGGTACTTGCATTAACGCGTAACCTAATGAGAAGAATGAAGCTAATAGACCAAATTGTTGCTTTGTCATATGTAAATCTTCCATCATTTGTGGGGCAATATATGAGATGTTAGATCTATCCATGTAAGCAATAACACCTATGATAAAAAATGCTAATGCGAAAAACCAACGAACACTACTTTTCTTTTGTCTTTGTACCATATCCTCTTTTTCCTACTTCCTTTAATTTGTTGATTCTAAATATGTTGTCTAATATAATCACGAGACTCCCTATTTGTAAAAATAACTCCCTTAAAACCCTTACCATCATAAGGTTTCAGCATTTATTTTTAATAATATTACCAGTTTTTGAAATCGTTTTCAACATCTTATTTAAAAGTTCTTTTATTAAATTGTAGATCGTTGGTTACTTTATTCACTAAATTCGTATTTACGCTTTGTAATCTCAATATTCATTAAAATTTGAACTCCATTTAAAAAAATTGTAAAATGAACTTGAAATGAAACGCTACTCATCATTATTTAAAATTAAATAGATAATTTATCCACTGGAAGTGCCTTTGTTTAAGGCTGAGAGTAAAGAAAGAACTTTATAATTCCTGGAACCTGATCCAGTTTGTACTGGCGTAGGAAAGTGGCTTACACATATCGTTACATAGATACTAACGCTATTTCCTACTAAGGAGATAGCGTTTTTTCATTTATTAGGGGTGATAGACATCTTTATTGCGATAACAACTTATAAACATTTAACAGAAGCAGACTTACAACACTTCATTGAAATTAATAAAGGCATCGATGGTTTACTCTTTCGTACGCCTATGTCTAGTGATGATTTATTTTCCTTTTTAAAAAAATTAATCGCTGCTGGCTTTCCAAGAAACAAAATTATTATCCATAGTGATGTTGACTTATTAGAATCCTTAAAACTTAAACGCTTGCACTGTCGTGAAATGGACACATTAGCGTTCGATTATAAAGCACAACATCCTGATGTTGAAGTAAGCATGTCGACGCACACTATTAACTCTGTGAAACAAGCTTTTAAACATCAATTAGATTATGTCTTTTATGGTCATATCTTTACCACGGCTTCTAAGCCAAATCAGCAGCCTAGATCAATGTCTGAAATCAAAGCCGTGTTACAAGTTCCGATTCCAGTCTATGCCATAGGAGGTATTACTGAAGATACGATACAACGGCTTCCAAATGGCTTTGCAGGAATTTGTGCAATTTCTTATTTTATGAGCGCATCTTTACAACAAATTCAACATCTACGAAAGGAGTGGTTGAAAGATGCATGACGTACTTATTGTTGGTTCTGGTGTTATCGGAATGTCCATTGCGAGACACCTAAGTCATACGCAACTCGACATTGCAATTGTCGACCGTGATATACCTGGTAAACATGCTTCATATAAAGCTGGAGGCATGTTAGGTGCACAAAATGAATTTACAGAAGACAGTGACTTATTTCGTCTCGCTCTAGAATCACGTGAATGCTTTCCTGAATTATGCGAAACACTCCAAGATGAAACTGGAATAGATATTCAATATCAATCATCTGGATTGATTAAAATCGCAAATCAAATTGAAGATGTTGAGCATTTGCGCTCACAATTTCAATTCTTACACGCCTTAGATGACAATGTAATTGAACTATCAGACGATGAATTAGCAGATTTAACCGATGGTAGTGTGGTTGCATCTGAAATGGCAATCTACATTCCAAATGATGGACAAATCAATGCAAATCATTATACGAAAGCATTATTTAAATCCTTACAACAGCGTCGTATTTCGCGCTACTTCAATACAAATGTAACAGATATTATTCGCCATAATGGTTACTATCAAATCGTTTCATCTCAAGGTGATTTATATGCGAAGAAAATCATTGTCGCAGGTGGTGCATGGTCATCTCAATTGTTAAAACAATATCAATTGCCTCGTGAGGTTGTCGGCGTTAAAGGTGAAGTGCTTCTAGTGGAACATGACGATTTAAACTTACAGCAAACGGTATTTATGACTAATGGATGCTATATAGTTCCGAAAGCGCCTAATCGTTACTTAATTGGTGCTACTAGCGAATTTGATAATTATTCTGTAGGTAATACGGAACAAGGCGTCTTATGGTTAAAACACTATGCGACAGAACGTATACCTAAACTTGCAAACGCACGTATCATGAAGCAATGGTCTGGCGTACGTCCATATACCAATGGCGAATTACCAATTATGGACCGAGTTGACGATGGATTATATGTCATTACCGGTCATTATCGAAACGGTATTTTATTGTCCCCTGTTATTGGTCGTGACATTGCAAATTGGCTATTAACTGGAGTCAAACCATCTCGCTATGAATCTTTCAATGTCTCAAGGAGGTTAAATCATGAAATGCATTATTAATGGCGATGCATTCACATTCGACACTGAGCAATCAATTCATCAAGTGCTCATCTCTCTAGAATTAGACCCAGAACGTGTCATTGTTGAACATAATAAAACATTAATTAAACAAGAAGATTATCATCAACACACGGTACGTGAAGATGACCAATTAGAATTATTAGAATTTGTTGGAGGCGGATAAAATGTTTAAAATTGGAAATTTAGAATTACAATCTCGTTTATTACTAGGTACAGGAAAGTTTGAAAATGAAGACATACAAACAGAAGCGATTAAAGCTTCAGAAACAAATGTACTTACTTTCGCAGTAAGACGTATGAATTTGTATGACAAGAATTTACCTAATCCACTAGCAAACATTAATTTAAAAGACTTTATAACTTTTCCAAATACTGCTGGCGCAAAAACTGCTGAAGAAGCCATTCGTATTGCAGAAATCGCTAAACATGCAGGTGTATGTGACATGATTAAAGTAGAAGTTATTGGTGATGATGAAACGTTATTACCTGATCCATTTGAAACATATGAAGCTTGTAAAGTATTGCTAGAGCGTGGCTACATTGTATGTCCATATATTTCTAATGACGTCGTTTTAGCTAAACGTTTAGAAGAATTAGGTGTGCATGCCGTTATGCCATTAGCATCTCCAATAGGAACAGGCCGTGGCATAAACAACCAACTTAATTTAAGTTACATTATTAAAAACTCAAATGTGCCAGTTATCGTTGATGCTGGTATTGGTTCTCCGAAAGATGCATGTCATGCGATGGAATTAGGGGCTGACGGTATTCTACTCAATACAGCAGTATCAAGTGCTAAAGATCCTGTGAAGATGGCAGAAGCAATGAAATTAGGTATTCATGCTGGTCGCTTGTCTTATGAAGCAGGACGAATCCCAGTAAAATATACTGCCCAAGCATCAAGCCCAACTGAAGGTTTAGGTTTCTTATAATGCAACGTTACAATCGTCAAATGAGATTCTCTCCTTTTGGTGAACAAGGACAGCATGCCCTTTCTAATGCACAGTTACTTATTCTAGGTGCCGGCGCATTAGGTAGTCATGTCGCCGAGCTTCTTGCTCGAATGGGGGCACATCACATCACAATTGTTGATATGGATATAGTTGAAACGTCTAATCTACATCGACAAGCGCTTTATACTGAAGATGACGCTCAAAATATGGTACCAAAAGTACACTCAATAAAAGAACATATTGCACATATCAATCATCATGTAGACGTACAAACGTATTACCAAGAAATAACTTCAAACAATATTGAAGATATATTAAATGAAGTTAAACCAGATATCGTTATCGATGGGATGGATCATTTTAAAATTCGTTATCTCATCAATGAAGTGTGTCACAAACATCAAATTCCTTGGGTATATGGTGCTGCTGTCGGCAATAAAGGAACAGTTTATGGCATTGATTTCAAAGGACCATGTCTAAAATGTCTCCTAAAACAAATGCCATCAAGTGGCGAAAGTTGTGCAATTAATGGCGTACTACCAACTATTATTACGCAAGTAGCAAGTTATGAAGTTGCAGAAGTACTTCGTTACCTATCTGGAGAAGGTTTTTCAAAGAAACTAATCACTATTGATACGTGGCATATCGATTATAAAGCGATGAAGGTCGATATATTGAAAGATCACGCGTGTGAGGTATGTGCGAATCAACACTACCCACTTTTAGAAACGAAACACCAGCAGCATATTGAAAGCTTATGTGGACGTACATATCTCTTTAGATATCAGCCAAGTATATTTGAACACGCACACCACCTTCCCTGTGAAATTGTGAAATCCACTTCTTTCGCAAAATTAATTAAAGATGACGATTATGAAATTACCTTATTTAAAGATGGACGTATGAATGTTTATGGCATCGAAGATGATGAAGAAGCAATTAAGTTGTATCATTCTTATTTAAAAGCGCTAAAATAAAAATACACATAGGTTTATACAAGTAATTCATAGTAAATTTTATTATAATAAATTTACTATGAATTTTTAATTTCACAAATAATGCTTTTAATAAAAGGAGTTCTTGAATATAAATGGAACAATTAATCACTGATTTTATAAGTAAGTGGGGTTATACAGCAATCTTTATTCTCATCTTATTAGAGAATGTTTTACCTGTTGTCCCTTCTGAAATAATTCTTACCTTTGATGGTTAAATGTCAGTAAAGTCGGGTTTATCAATACCTATTTTATTCCTTATATCAACAATCGCATCATTTATTGGATTATTAATCCTATATTATTTATGCCGTTTAATTAACGAAGAAAGTATTTATCGTTTTGTAGATAAACATGGTAAATGGTTTAAACTTAAAGGTAAAGATGTAAGGCGCGCAAATGACTGGTTTAAGCGTTATGGTGCATGGGCAGTATTACTATGTCGCTTTATTCCAGTATTACGTGTATTAATCACAATTCCTGCAGGTATCAATAAAATGAATGTCGTTACGTTCGCAGTATTATCATTACTAGGTACTACAATTTGGAACTTCGCCCTAATCCTATTAGGCCGTATGCTAAGTGGTAGTTTCGATGCCCTAATGGCTGGTTTACACAATTATTCATATATTATGTATGTCATTATTATTCTTGCAGTACTTTACTTACTTTATAGAATATTCTTTAAAAACAGAAACCGAGTTAAATAACAGTTAAGGGAGTGGGACAGAAATAATATTTCCAAAATTTATTTCGTTGTCCCACCCCGGCAAGGTTGACTAGAATTAAAAAAAGCTTGTTACAAGTGCATTTTTAAATCAGTCAACTACTGCCAATATATATTTGTAGCCTGAGTCATTAAATTATGTCCCAGGCTTTTGTCTTACATATATTTAAACTTTAAGAATTAATTCTGACATTTTAAGCATCACCATTGAAAAAGTAGTGCTTTTTAAAGATAATTAATGTAAGCGATTTTATGACATATCTACCCATATGAATATCAATTCCAAACAGGAGTGAAATTAGATGACACAAACGACTGAAAGTGAATTACGAGAGAAATATTTAGATTTATTATCACAACAATTTGATAGTCCTGAGAAGTTAGCAACAGAAATTGTCAATTTAGAGTCTATTCTAGAATTACCAAAAGGTACTGAACACTTCGTCAGTGACCTTCATGGTGAATACGAATCGTTCCAACATGTATTGCGTAATGGATCAGGTAATGTCCGTTCAAAAATAAATGACCTTTATGCAAAGACATTATCCCAAAAAGAAATCGATGACTTAGCTGCCCTCGTCTATTACCCTGAAGAAAAATTAAAACTTGTGAAAAATAACTTCGATTCAAAGGGAAAATTGAATGTTTGGTATATTACTACAATTGAACAATTAATTGATTTAATTACTTATTGTTCATCAAAATATACACGCTCAAAATTACGTAAAGCGTTACCGAAAGAATATACATATATCGTTGAAGAGCTACTTTATAAGAATAATGAATTCAACAATAAAAAATCATATTATGAAACACTAGTAAATCAAATTATCGAGTTAGAACAATCTGACGACTTAATTATTGGTTTATCTTATAGTATCCAACGTCTAGTAGTTGATCATCTCCATGTAGTTGGTGATATTTACGACCGTGGTCCTCAACCAGATAAGATTATGGACACGTTAATCAATTATCACTCTGTTGATATTCAATGGGGAAACCACGATGTCTTATGGATAGGTGCATATGCTGGTTCTAAAGTATGTTTAGCCAACCTACTTCGAATATGTGCACGATACGATAATTTAGATATTATTGAAGATGCTTATGGAATTAATTTACGTCCGTTATTAACGCTTGCTGAAGAACATTATAGTGGTGATAATCCTGCATTTAAACCTAAGAAACGCCCTGATAAACCAGTTGGGCTATCTAAACTTGAAGAAAGCCAAATCACTAAGATTCATCAAGCCATTGCGATGATTCAATTCAAACTAGAAATGCCAATTATCAAACGTCGTCCTACCTTTGAAATGGAAGACCGTTTAGTCTTGGAAAAGGTCAACTATGATACGAATGAAATCACGATTTACGGTAAAACATATCCTTTAAAAGATACATGTTTCAGTACTGTGGACCCACAAGATCCTGGTAAATTATTACCTGAGGAAGAAGAAGTTATGAATAAACTGCTACTTTCTTTCCAACAATCTGAGAAATTGAAACGTCACATGTCGTTCTTGATGAAGAAAGGAAAACTTTACCTTCCATATAATGGCAATCTTCTTATTCATGGTTGTATCCCTGTTGATGAGAATGGAGAAATGGAATCATTCGAAATTGAAGGTAAACAACATAAAGGTCGTGACCTTTTAGACGTGTTTGAAAGACATGTACGCTATGCATACGACTACAAAGAAATCACTGATGATCTATCAACAGATTTAGTGTGGTATTTATGGACTGGTAAATATAGTTCACTTTTCGGAAAAAGAGCGATGACAACATTTGAACGTTACTTTATTGAAGATAAGGCTTCTCATAAAGAACCTAAGAATCCATATTATTATTTAAGAGAAGATCTTGATATGATTCGCAAAATGTTAAAAGACTTCGGTCTCAATCCAGATGAAGGTCGAATTATCAATGGTCATACACCTGTTAAAGAAATAGATGGTGAAGACCCTATCAAAGCAGATGGTAAAATGTTAGTTATCGATGGTGGATTCTCAAAAGCATATCAAAAAACGACAGGTATTGCGGGTTATACATTACTTTACAATTCATTTGGCATGCAATTAGTCGCACATCAACATTTTGATTCAAGAGATAAAGTACTATCAGACGGTGCAGATGAATTATCAGTTCGTCGTGTTGTAGATGAAGAATTGCAACGCCAAAAAATCAGAGATACCAATGATGGTAAAGTACTTCAAGAACAAATCCGCATCTTAAAATTATTAATGCATGATAGATACTTAAATTAACACTTGAATCAATTTATACACACATATAAAAAAATGGCACTTTCTAAATCACTGAAATAGAAAGTGCCATTTATATATTACTTTTCTAATACACATCTCTTAAGATGCCGTATGTGCCTTGATCATATTGTGGTATAGGTTTAGTACTTTTATTAAATGAAACAACACTATTATCATCAACATGATAGATAATCATATCGTGATCAGTAATTGTGTCGTATTCCTCTGCAAGTACCTCCACAATATTCTTATTAATTATCGTATTATCAAACCATCTTGGACTGTGTGACTCATCAAATAAAATATGATTACGTAATGGACCATTTAAGTTATTACGTGCCTGTTCATCAGTAAATGACACTGGCATCATACTTACATTATTCAATCCAAACTCTGGTACCAATTCATTAAACGCTAAACTATTAAAAATAAACGACTTAGTCATTAATAGACATTTATTATAACGAATTAAATCCGCATATATTCGATCACTACTTGATAATAAATTTCCCTTAAACACTTCAAAGCCAAGTTCTTCTGCCTTCTCCGACGTATTCTCAAACAAATTAAATACCATTATAGGAATATCATGTTCATGTAGTTTCGTACCAAGATGGAATGAAAATTCACTCTCTCCTACTATAATGACACCTGGTGGTTCCGTACTAGCAAGACCTAGCAACTTACTCAATGGCGTAAAGCTAAAGCCGTAAATGACAACCGTAATAAACACTAGTCCAAACGTCACTGGAGTGATATAACTTGCCATTTTCACATTATCATCCATGAATAATCCTCCAAAGAATTGTGCCACAGTTAAAACGACAATTCCTCGAGGTGCCATCATTGCAACAATAGCGCGTTCTCTTTTCGTGATTTCTGTACCTATTGTTGATAATAAAACAGAGATTGGACGTACCAATACAATCATTGCAATCGCAAAAATCACTAATTGCCATGACAAGACATCCATCAATACAGATGACGTTAATGACGAAGTGATTAAAATAAAGACGGTGGATACAAGAATAGATGATGCATTTTCAATGAAATGATCTGACTCCTTGTAAATTAAATCATGTCTCTTATAACGTGCCATCATTAAGCCGAAAATTGTAACGGCTAATAATCCTGATTCTTGTAATATTTGGTCACAAATACTAAAGACTAATAAAATAAAGACTAACTGAATCGATGGCATCAAATTTTGCGGAATAAAATCACGTTGGATTAACCAATTGAAAATGAATGATGCCCCGAATCCAATTACGGCTGTTATAACCATTTTCAAAATAAAGATTAAAATAACTTGAACGCCAAAGCCTTGTTCAAATATTTGATAAACATAAAACGCAGTTAATGCGAGTATCGGTCCTATTGGATCTAATATGATACTTTCCCATCTTAAAATAGAGTCAACACTCTTACGCACCTTTGCTTGCTTAAGAAGTGGCTGAATGACGGTTGGGCCTGTAATCAAGAATAATCCGCCCATCACAACCGCAACAGAGATTGGAAAATCTAAAATTTTATGTAATGCAATCGCACCGAGCACCCATGATATAGCTGCGCCAACAGTAATAATTCGATTAACCGCTTTAGAAATGCCTCTTAATTCACGAAAGTCTAAATTACTACTTCCTTCGAATAAAATGACAGCTACAGCTAAAGATACAATCGGACTAAACACTTCGGCTCCCAATGTTTCTTGAGGGTTAACTAGTCCCAATATCGGTCCAATCAATAAGCCCACAATCGACATGACTACAATTGATGGCCATTTAATCTGTGTCGCTAACCATTGACTAAATATGCCTAATGCTAAAAATAAGACAATGATTAACATGACAGGTAAATCTAATGACATACCTACACCTTCCTTAATAAGATTCAACTTTTTTAATACTGTGTAATACTATCAAACTTTGATTAAGCCTGCATTATTATTTTATAAACAACCTGTTAATGCCTTTTTCGGACATACAATGTTCACTTCGAGTAAACTTTCCTATTTATTTCTAGTATATTTTCATCTAAAATAGGTAATTGCGTTTAAATATATGAATTTAGAAATGATTTGAAAGGAAATTTTAATTGTGCAACTTTTTAAAGAGAGTATCATGGTAGCTTTCGCATTTGTTGGTATTGTCGTTGGTGCTGGTTTTGCTACTGGTCAAGAAATATTTCAGTTCTTCACAAGTAACGGTATCTATAGCATCTCTGGCATTATTGTTACCGGTTTGATTATAACGCTAGCAGGCGTTTTCGTATTAAACACTGGCTTTGTCATTCAATCTCATAACCATTCTGAGTCTATTCGATATTATTTACATCCAATCATTGCACGTATCTTTGATATTATCTTAACTCTATTCTTATTCTCCTTAGCGATGATTATGACTGCGGGTGGTGCGTCAACTATACATGAAAGTTTCGGATTACCTTATTGGTTGAGTTCATTAATTCTAGTGTTAGTCATTCTTATGACGCTATTTCTTAAATTTGAACGTCTGATTACGGTATTAGGTATGGTTACACCGTTCTTAGTCATTGTTGTTTCTATTATCGCTATCTATTATTTTATAACAGGAGATTTAAATTTTAGTGCGGCCAATCGTTTCAACAAACAGCATCAATCTCTATCACTTGGTTGGTGGTTTGATGGGTTAAATTATGCAAGCCTACAAATTGCAGCCGCATTTAGTTTTTTAAGTGTTATGGGCGGTCGCATGCAGCATCGTCAGTCTGGCTTATGGGGTGGCCTACTTGGTGGCATCATTATCACATTACTGTTATTAATGATTAATTTGGGCCTTGTTACAGAATTTGAACATATTCAATCTGTCGCATTGCCGACCCTATTACTCGCAAGTCACATTTCACCATTATTAGGTACAGTGATGTCGATTATAATGGTTCTTGTTATCTATAATACGATTGTAGGTCTTATGTATGCATTTGCTTCCAGATTTACAGAGCCATTTTCCAAAGGGTACTTTGTACTCATCATTATAATGGCTATCATCACGTTTATATGTACATTTATCGGTTTCATTTCTTTAATTGGAAAAGTCTTCCCAATCATGGGATTATTTGGCTTCATACTACTTATCCCAATTTTATACCAAGGGTTTAAACACTTAGTATTCTCTAAATAAATTAGGATACATTAAAATGGACCCAAAGATGCGAACCATACATCTTTGAGTCCTTTTCCATTATGAATTCAGTATTTCTTGACCTTTCTGTAATCCAGCTTGTGTAATTTCATGACTATTGACCCATACTTCTGTAACCTGTGCACCCTGATGTTTAAATAAGTTAATGACATGTTCACTTTGATCAATAGATACGATTGGATCATTTTTTCCCATTGATAATAGAACGTCTACATCACTCATATCTTTGCTTGTTGAAGCGTCTATTGGATAAAGTGGGGCAAATAGTAATGCTTTTTTAAACGGTGCTTTGTCACGTAACATTAAGTTAATCGCAATATTTGATCCATTAGAGAAACCAACTAAAGCCGTTCGTTTCAAATCAAATTGATACTGTTCAGCCGCTTCATAAATAAAACCAAGCAACCGTTGACCTCGATATTCTAAATCTTCCTCATCGTATACGCCTTCTGCAAGACGTTTGAAATAACGATTCATACCATTTTCATTGACTTCTCCACGAATACTTAACAAGTTATAGTTAGGATTTAAAGCTGTTCCAAGTGGAATAAGATCTGTTTCATCCCCACCAGTTCCATGTAACAAAATTAACGTAGGTGCGTTATCCTTACCTGGCCTATAAATATGTTCCATTTGTCTCACCTCTCCTTAGTACTCATTTAATTTTATTGGCATTAAATGACCTTCTATTTCATATCTTCTTTCCTCGTAAAATGGCGGTAACTGTAGTTGTCTACCTAAATCATCGACGCTTTCATCAATCGTGAATCCAGGTCCTGCAGTTGCAAATTCAAATATTAAATTGCCAGGTTCTTTCATGTAAACCGCATGAAAATAGAATCGTTCTTTCACATCTGTTACATGCAAACCTTTATTATGAAGATAATCACGCCATTGTACATGTACCTCGTCATTTGGTACTGACCATGCAATATGATGGAAGATGCCACCACCCCAACGTACAGGTTGTGGGTTTACAAACTTTTTCACAATAATTTGATGATGCACGCTACCACTCGTTTGATAGTGCACATTGTCATCTGTTTCTTGAATATATTCTAACCCTAAATCATTTTGCAACAATGCTTCCGTAGCTTGAGGATTACCTGATAGCATTGTTACGCCATGAAATCCTATGATGTCATTGTTAACACGTTCTTCATCACTTTCAACCATCGCTAGTGTTAATCCGTGAATGTCCTCAAATTCTAACGTTGTTTGATTGAATGAATCAGTTTGACGTGTTTGAATCCCATTCGCATTTAATTTCATTTCCCAATGTGACATGCTATCTTTCGGTATTCTAAACGCTAAACGTCCAACCTGACCTGAACCGATACGACCTCTATATTGATTTGGCCAATTAAAGAAAGTAAGTACCATATCATGTTGCGCTCTGTCATTTGAGAAATATAAGTGATATGTTTTTGTATCATCATAATTTACTGTTTGTTTAATCAAAGATAAATTTAATACATTTGTATAGAAATCATACGTTTCTTGAGCATCTCCTACAATCGCTGAAATATGATGAATGTGTGTAATTGGTTCCATAAATTCAATACCTCCCTATTTATAACTTTTTCCAGTTGTATCAAACGGACGAACTTGCGCTTCAATCGCTTCTCTTTGTTGCTCTAAAAATGGTGGAAGTGATAATTTCTCGCCTAGCATTTCATAGGGTTCATCAACCATAAAACCAGGTCCATCAGTTGAAATTTCTAACAAAATATGACCGATTCGTGCATACAATGCTTCAAAATAAAAACGATCGACTAAACCGGAGTTTGGTATGCCTAGTTCTTGATATTTCTGTATCCAGTGTTTAATGGCCTCATGTTCTTTCACTCTAAATGATACATGATGAACTTCGCCATATCCTTGTACGGCAACTGGTCCCTCTGAATCCTTTCTTAAAATAACTTGACCACCATTACCACCTTCACCGACTTCAAGCAATGCTACATCTTCTTCATTCATAATTATTCGCATTCCATAAACATTTTCCAACAATTGTTTGAAATCCTCGAAGTAACTGACCGTAATTTCGATTGGTCCTAAGCCATAAATTGCTTTATCCTCTGGAACCGGACCATTCTTCCACGGTTTACCTGGTGAGACACCACTGTCTCCTTCATCGGATACTAATTGATAGTCTTGTCCATCCTCCTCTTGAAAAGGCAATACCTTCTTACCTAACACGTTATGAATACCATCATGTTTTATACCAAACGCTTCAAACCGCTTCATATAGTATGTTAATGCTTCATCACTTGGAACACGAAACGATGGTTTAGTAATCGAATTGATACCTTTACGTCCTTGAGAAATGCCAGGAAAATCAAAGAATGTCATATCTGTACCAGCTGTCCCCTCATCATCTGCAAAAAATGTATGATACGTTTGAATATCATCTTGGTTTACTGTTTTTTTAACTAGTCTCATACCTAGTACTTCGGTAAAAAATTTATAGTTACGTTCAGCATCATCTGTAATTGCAGTTACATGATGAATACCTAATAAATCATGTTTAGCCATATTAAAAACCTCCATTTATTTCGATTTCGAGATAATTTTCGTTATAAATAAAAGTGCACCGATTTACACTTCAGTAGATTGTGCACTTAATTTTTTGAATGCTTGTTGAATCGTTATCAATTCTTCTTCTGATAGAACTGAGAAGGCTTGTTCCAACGTTGAGGCATGTTGTGGAAATATATCTGCCATAAATTGTTGACCTTTGTCAGTAAGTGTTGCGTTATATACACGCTTATCTAATGGATCTTTATCACGTGTAATCCAACCTTTGTCTTCTAATTGGCTCACAACGTATGAAATACTACTACTCGCGATGAGCACCCTATCTCTAATACGTTGAATAGGTTGTGGACCTTTACTATAGAGCAACTCTAACACTGCAAATTCCGTCACGTTGAGCCTGTAATTCTTCACATCTTGTTGCACGATTTTTTCTAATGTATCTAATGCTCTATTTAGACCAATAAATGCTTTTAATGAATGTTCTGTGCGATCCATTTACTCACCACCTTTAATTTATTTTGATTTCGAGATAAATTGTACACGCGTTTCAATTAATCGTCAATATGTTAGCTCTATTATAATTTCAATATCTATTTATTTCTATCTTTTTTCAAAATGAAATAAGCATGAAAACGGTTGTTACAGGGAATACAAACATTGGAGGTGTCTCAAATGACCAATCAATTATTTATAAATAATGAATTTGTAGAGAGTAAATCTAGTGACACGATGGAAGTCATCAATCCTGCTACAGGAGAAGCATTTGATACCATTACTTTCGCAACTGAGGAAGAAGTTAACGAGGCAATCGAAAAATCTAAACATGCACAACTTGAATAGGAAAAAGTACCAGCACCAACACGTGCAGAGCATGTAAAATTATTAATTCCTTTATTAGAGCAAAACAAAGATGAACTTGCCAAATTGTATGTTAAAGAACAAGGTAAAACATTAGCACAAGCTGAAGGTGAAATCGATAAAGCTGTGAAATTTATTGATTATATGACAAGTTTAAGTATGCGTAATAAAGGCGAAGTACTACAAAATAGTGTATCTCATGAAATGATTCAATTAATTAAAAAGCCAATTGGTGTAACTGCAGGTATCGTCCCATGGAATGCACCAATTATGGTCTTGATGCGTAAAGTGATTCCAGCACTAGTAACGGGATGCTCAATCGTCATTAAACCAAGTGAAGAAACAACATTATTAACGTTAAGATTGGCTGAGCTATTCCGTGCTTCAACGATTCCAGCCGGTTTAATTCAAATTGTACCAGGCACTGGTGAAGCTGTGGGTACACAGCTTGCCACACATAAAGATGTACAACTCATTTCTTTAACAGGAAGTATGCGTGCTGGTAAAGCCGTTTATAAAAATGCAGCAGATGCAGTAAAAAAAGTGAACCTTGAATTAGGTGGTAACGCGCCTGTCTTGGTTACACCTCATGCAAACCTAGACAAAGCAGTGGACTACATTGTCACAGCACGAATAAATAATGCTGGTCAGGTATGTACTTGTCCAGAACGTATCTTTGTTCACGAAGATGTTCATGATGACTTTGTGAGCAAGGCTAAACAACGTATGAGCGACTTACAAGTCGGGGACCCATTAGACGACAATACCGACTATGGTGCTATTATCAATCAAACTCAATTGGACAGTATTGATAACAAAGTGCAAGAAGCCATTAAAAATGGTGCAGACTTAGTCTTAGGCGGTCATAAATTAAATCGCGCTGGTTTCTTCTATGAACCTACAATTCTTGATAATGTAAAAAAAGATGACAGTGCCTTTAAAGAGGAAATTTTTGGCCCTGTTCTAGCAATTACAACTTATAATGATTTCGATGAAGCAATTGATGCCGCAAACGATACAAATGCAGGTTTATCTTCTTATATCTTTTCAGAGAATTTAAAAGAAGTGATGGAAGCTACAGAACGTTTAAAATTCGGTGAAGTTTACGCTAATTGCGAAGCAGAAGAAGTTGTTAATGGTTACCATGCTGGTTGGAGAGAATCAGGTTTAGGTGGAGCAGATGGTATTCATGGTTTCGAAGAATACTACAATACAACGGTGAGCTATATTAGATATGAATAAATTGGTATAAAAATATCCCCATCTCCTAATAAAAGGATTGGGGATATTTTTTATTTATTCAATGCTTTATCCAACGCTTTAATATTCTTTTTCATGATTGATTGGAAAGTTAAATCTTTGTCGTTAGCTTGTTCTTTAGATAGCACAGACAAATTATTAAAACTTACTGGTTCTGCATTGGTTTCACCACTAATAACATCAGTTATCTTTGAAGTGATATTCTGTTCGTAAAGGATATAAGGTTGCTTCGATTGATTGATTTGTTTAATAAGCGCAAGAATATCCTTTTGACTAGGCTCTTCGTTATTCATACCACTGACACCCTCTTGTTGAAAGTGATAACGCTCTGCTAAATAACCTAATGAATCGTGAGAGATAGTTACTTTTTCTCTTTTAGGATTTTTAGTAATTGTTTTCAAATTATTGTCTAAATCTGTTAAATCCTGATTCAATTTCTTAAAATTTTGTTCATAATATGCTTTGTGTTGAGGATCTCTTTTAACTAAATCATTCTTTATTTTTTCTGCAAAATGCTTGTCTAGGACTGGGTCGAGCCAAACATGTGGGTCGTGACTTTCCTCTTCATGACTATGATGCTGGTCGTGATCTTCATGATCATGGTCTTCTTCAAGCAATGTATGATGATTTAAATCAGCTGCAACTGCTAATTTCATATCATCGTTGGTCATTGATTGCGTAATCGTCTTAGCCACTGGATCTAAGTCGTCACTTGAATATATAAATAGATCACTTTTAGCAATATTAATCATATCTCTCTGAGTTGGTTCATATGAATGGGTGTCTGCACCTGGAGGATAAATCGTATCCACATTGACATATTTGCCACCTATTTGTTTGGTGAAACTTTCAAATGCAAATACTGTAGTATAGATATTTATTTTATTATTGGTTGAAACATCTTTCTTTTTCGCATCCGAATATTGCCCTGTGCTACAAGCTGATAAAGCAATACTAATACACAGGACGATAATGAGATAGCCAATCCTCTTCACACAGAACCCTCCAAAACGTAATAAATTCGTTTTTAACTATATCTTTAATAATGTAATAATGCAATATCTATGTTTATTATTATATTTGAGGTTTAATATTTAATTTTAAAATGTTTTAGATTTCTTCAAAAGTGATAGATATTGATATGACATTATTAAAGGAGTGACGTTTTATGGCACAAGAAATCAAAAAAGGTAATCAACAATTTTATGTTGGCGAAGATGAACAAAATGCTCAAGCTGTCATTACGTTTAAACAAGTAGATAATAATGAAATCGATATTGACCATACTGGTGTCGCTGATGAATTAGGTGGACAAGGTCTAGGAAAACAATTAGTTGAAGCTGTCGTTAATTATGCACGTGAAAACAACTTAAAAATCATCGCATCTTGCCCATTTGCGAAAGACGTTCTAGAGAAAAATGATGATTATCAAGATGTTTATTTAGGATAATCTATTTCATATTTGTTGGCTTACAATTTGAAGTTAACTGAAATGTTTTACAGAATTAGCTTTTAGACTTGAATGAGGTTTATAGTACACCTTTATTACATTAGTCTAAAAGCTTTTTTGTATGCTTTTAAAGTTTTAAAGCAACTGCCTTGATTAATTTAATGATTAGTAGTATATTTATTATACTTAATATAAATAATAAATAAAGATGACTTATTCATCTTAGGAGGCACTACATTATGAATGCATTTCACACTACTGAAGCAACACAAGTTACTAATATTATATTAAACGTTGAAGACTTAAATAAAATGTCAAACTTTTATAAAAATATACTAGGATTTTCAATTAAAGAACAAGACGACAATCATGTCATCTTTAATGTTGGTGCTAATGGTCATACATTAACACTACAATATTTAGAAGATGGTCGCCGTCCTGGGTTTAGAGAAGCCGGTTTATTTCATGTCGCTTATTTACTTCCTACACGCACAGATTTAGCAAACTTTTTATTCCACGCTAGTCGTTTAAATGTGCCTGTAGGTGGTGGAGATCATCTTGTAAGTGAAGCGTTATACTTTAATGATCCAGAAGGTAACGGCATTGAAGTATATCAAGATCGTCCATATGAAAGTTGGCAATGGGATGGTAATTTTGTAAAAATGGATACACTTGCAGTAGATGCAGATGATTTAATTGCACAACGTACTGAAGAAGGTTGGAACGGTTGGCCTGCTGATGGCAAAATTGGACATTTACATCTTAAAACACACGATATCGGGCAAGCACGTGACTTTTATGTGGAACAAATAGGTTTAGAACATATTTCTAATTTCCCACAAGCTTTGTTCATGTCTACTCAAAAATATCATCATCATATCGCTACTAATGTATGGCAATCCAACCAAGCTAGAACAGATAACGAGACTACTTATGGCTTAGTTCATTTCGATATATATAAACCAAATGCTAAAGAAGAACATATTACATCTCCTGAAGGCTTTGATATTACAGTTCACAGTGATACAAGTGTCGTTCCAGGATAATATGGTTAATATTTGGCATCGTTTATAAAACATGTCATTTTAAATAGATTGGGGGCGGGACAGAAATAATATTTTTCCAAAATTTATTTCTGTCCCGCCCCGATAACAAGTTTGTCTTGGATTAAAAAGAAGCTTGCTACAAGTGTATTTTTAATTCAGTCAACTACTGCCAATATATATTTGTAGCCTGAGACATTGATTTATGTCCCAGGCTTAATCTTAAATTTTTATTCCTCGACAAGTTTTCTATACTTTCTTACTGTATCAAAGTCACTATCTTTTGCTTTTTCATAGCCTTGATGCCCATAAATATCTGTAAGTATTTTCTTACCTTTTTCAGATTTACTAATATCTAAAAAAGCATTACTGATTTTCGTTTTCCACTGTTTACTCATATCACCACGCACAGAAATCGTATCATTTGGTATCTTATCCGTGCGATAAATCACTTTAGTGTCTTTATATATTTTGGGATAATCTTGCTTTAAATCAGCACGTGCATCTTGATATGTAGCTACATCATCCACATCACCGTTTAAGAAGGCTATCAATGCTTGATCATGCCCTTTAATTTGAGCAATTTTGATATCACTCTGATTAACATTAACTTTATTAAGCTTGCCATTGGATAAATATATCCCGAAGTAGATTCTGGGTCTTGTAAGCCTACTTTAGCCCCTTTTAAATCTTTTAACTTATGTAAATGACTGTCTTTACGAACTATGATTTGTGAGCGATAATAATCGACTAATTTATTAGTTGTATTACCTTTATCATCTACTAAATAGCCTTTGGATTTCAACAGTACATCTGCAACACCTTTATCATGTGCGATGGTATAAGACACTGGTGAAATAAATGCAACATCCACTTTCTTTGATCTTAAAGCTTCTACCATTGCATTATAGTTAGTTGCCACATGTACTTTAACTGGAAGACCTAATCCCTTTGACAACTGTTGCTGTAACGGTTTCACTTTAGCGTTCAACGTTTTTGAATTTTGGGATGGTACAAATCCTACTTTTAATTCTTTTGGTTCATGGTCTTTCGAATGTTTCTCATCATGTTTAGAACAACCACTCAGGGTGAGTACTAATATTATAAAACTAATTAATAGTACTTGTAATTTTTTCATCATTTTTCCCTTTGCAAAATATAGATTTTAAAGACTTAAATTGTATTATAACTTATTTAATTTAAAAAAGTCTCAATCTATCAATTTCTAAATAAAACTTCTACAATATGTAATTTGTAACTATATCATATGCGCTTATCTTTTAAACTCATAAAAAAAGCTATCTGCAAAGTCTCGGCTTTGCAGATAGCTCACATTCAATTTAAATGATATTCATTTTTTATTTATAAACTAACTATCTTAGTATAATCCTTTTGTTTGATTGCTAGTATCAATGAAGATATTTTTAACTTGTTGATAGTTTTTAATAGCGTCTTTATAAATTTCACGACCGATACCAGATTTTTTATATCCACCGAATGGCGCACCAGCTGGGAATTGGTTATAAGTGTTAATCCAAATACGACCAGTTCTCATTGCTTTAGCAACATTTAATGCACGGTTAATATTAGTAGTAAAGATACCACCAGCTAAGCCGTATTCTGAATCATTCGCAATTTTAATTGCTTCAGCTTCATCTTCAAATTTTTCTACTACTACAACTGGTCCGAAAATTTCTTCTTGTGCTAATTGATGACTATTTTCTTTAATTTCGATGATTGTAGGCTCGAAGAAGTATCCTTTGTCACGTCCATTATCTGTTAAGCGATGACCACCTGTTAAGATATTAGCATTTGAATCTTCTTCAGCAATTTTTACGTAGCTTTCAATTTTTTCAAGTTGTTCTGGGCCAGTTTGAGCACTCATTTTAACGTCTTCATCAAATGGGTCGCCCACTTTGATATTTTCGAAAGCTTCTTTTAATTTAGGCATTACTTTATCATAGATTGAAGATTGTACTAATAAACGTGAACCAGCACTACATACTTCACCTTGGTTGAATAAAATACCTAATTGTGCACCTTCAACAACTTGATCTAAGTTTGCATCGTCAAAGATGATATTAGCACTTTTACCACCTAGTTCTAATGTAGTTGGAACGATACGTTCAGCACCTGCTTTCGCAACGCCGTAACCAACGTCTGTTGATCCTGTAAATGATAATTTGTTTACACCTTCATGATTGAAGATTGCATCACCTGATTCTGAACCTTTACCAGTTAATACATTTACGACACCTTTAGGTAATACTTCTTGGAAAATCTTCGCAAGTTCAATTAATGATAATGGTGTAGAAGAAGATGGCTGAATTACAATTGTATTACCCGCAGCTAATGCTGGTGCTAATTTCCATGACGCTAATAAAATTGGGAAGTTCCATGCAACTACAGCACCAACAACACCTACTGGTTCATTGACAACTAAACTCATTGTATTCTCATCAATTTCATTGACTGAACCTTCGTCTGTTGTTAATACACTCGCAAAATATTTAAATTGATTTGCTGTTAATGGCACATCAATTGTTGACGTTTCTCGATAAGGCTTGCCATTTTGTAACGATTCAATTGTCGCGAAGTGTTCCACTTTTTCATGAATTCGACGACTAATTTCTAATAAATAGTCCGCACGTTCTTCTTTAGATGTTTTACTCCAACTGTCAAAAGCATCTTGCGCAGCTTGTACTGCTTTATCAACATCAGATTTACTTGCTTTAGCTACTTTAGCTAAATCTTCACTATTCGCAGGATTGGTTACAGTTAACGTGTCTCCACTTTCGCTTGCTTGAAATTCACCATTGATAAATAAACCGTATTGTTCCTCTATGAAATCTCTAACGTTTACTTTTGCCATTTTTCATCATCCCTTTATATAAATTTATGAAAAACCTTATGTGCGTTGTGTTTATATCGAAATGCAAGCGTTTACTTAAGACTGCTATTATTTTACCTTATTCACATTTTTAAATACACTAACTTGCTTATAATATTTTTCCGTGTATTAAGCTCTTTAAACATCATTAATTCTAGTTATAGAATCTATCACTTATGGATAATATAAAAGAGAGTCTTTGCTCTCCTTTTTGATTCTATATTAAATCCATTCAATAACATCTTCAGCGGGTTGACGAACTTTATCTTTTGGTTCTTCTTTTCGATAACCAAATGCAACCATAACAGATGGTGCGAAATGTTCTGTATCGATAACATTTTCTTCAGCTAAGATTTCAGTAACTTTATCTAAATCAAATCCTTCCATAGGACATGAATCAATTCCTAATAATGCTGCAGTGGTCATCATGTTAGATAATGCAATGTAAGTTTGTTTACTTGCCCAGTCTAATAATGTTCGCTCATTATCGTTAATATGGAAATTCGTTTGGAAATTATTAAATTTATCTTCAACTGCTGGAATCGTACTTTCTTCGTATTTTTTAATATCTCGAATTATATGTTGTACGTATTCTGAATCTGCAGTGACATTTTTGCGTGCAAGAATAATAACGAAACGACTCGCTGTATTTAATTGCTTTTGTGCTCCCCAACTATATGGTTTTAATTTTTCTTTTAAATCTTCATTCTCAATAACAACAAAACGCCAAGGTTCTAATCCTAGTGAACTAGGTGATAAACGACCTGTTTCTAATATTGTGTGGAAGTCTGAGTCACTGACTTTCTTTTTAGGATCAAATTCCTTTGTTGCATGTCTAAAATTAAAAGCATTGATTATTGTCTCTTGCATTGAACTCATGAAATATATCCTCCTTAGATAGTACTAATTTGATTATAAAGTACATTTCCTTTAGCCTAAAGTTATACGCTTACAAAAGTTATCATTAAAAAATAAATGAAAATTTACTATTTTTGTGCGAATTTTTAACAATCAGAAAAATAAATTTCGTATTTCCTATTGATTTGTGAATAAATTCACAATATAATATATTTGTAAGTTAAGTAATAGAGATGTTTCAAATCATTATTCCTATTAATATTCACATTTCTATAGACAACTTAAGAAAACTTATTTATTAATTATAAATTCATACAAAATGAAGTGAGGTTATTAAAATGACAAAAATTATGTTTTATGGAACTCGTGATTACGAGAAAAATGACGCTTTAAACTGGGGTAAAGCGAACAATGTTGAAGTTGTTACAACTGAAGAAATTTTAAGTGAAGACACAGTTGATTTAGCTAAAGGTTTCGATGGTGTTACTACAATGCAATTTGGTAAATTAGCAGACTCTGTTTATCCTAAACTTGAAGAATATGGTATTAAACAAATTGCTCAACGTACTGCTGGTTTCGACATGTACGATTTAGAGTTAGCTAAAAAACATGGCATTATCATTTCAAATGTACCTAGTTATTCACCAGAAACTATTGCTGAATATTCAGTTTCTGTCGCTTTACAATTAGTTCGTCGCTTCCCTGCGATTGAAAAACGTGTTCAAGAACATAATTTCAAATGGGCTGCACCTATCATGTCTACACCTGTTAAAAACATGACTGTTGCGATTATCGGTACAGGTCGTATTGGTGCTGCAACTGGTAAAATTTATGCTGGTTTTGGTGCAAAAGTAGTAGGCTATGATGCATATCCAAACAACTCATTAGATTTCTTAGAATATAAAGATTCAGTTGAAGAAGCAATTGCTGATGCTGATATCATTTCATTACATGTTCCAGCGAATAAAGAAAGTTTCCACTTATTCGATGCAGATATGTTCTCTAAAGTTAAAAAAGGCGCTGTATTAGTAAATGCAGCTCGTGGTGCTGTTATTGATACACCAGCTTTAATTAATGCTGTAAATGATGGTACTTTATATGGTGCTGCCATTGACACATATGAAAATGAAGCTGATTACTTCACATATGACTGGACAGGTAAAGAGATCGAAGATGAAACGTTATTAGAATTAATTAAACATGAAAACATTTTGGTCACTCCACATATCGCATTCTTCTCTGATGAAGCTGTGAGAAATTTAGTTGAAGGCGGATTAAACGCAGCATTATCAGTTATTAATACTGGTAAATGTGAAACTCAATTAAACTAAGATATGTGTTTAATAAATAAAAAGGAGAATTCTCAAAATTGAGAGTTCTCCTTTTTTAAGCTATTTCAATACTTCTTGCTCGATAATCTGTAATACCCCTTGCTCATCATTACTTGGAGCAACTGCCTTGGCAACTTCAAATAGTGTTTCATCATGACTATTAGCCATTACATAACTGTGCTCCGCTAATTCAAGCATGTCCTTATCATTGTTAGCATCACCAAATGCCATCAAATCAGAAGTAGACATATGCCACTCATCCATTAAACGTTGAAGCGCTTGTCCTTTTGTCATATTAGGCATAATAATGTCAATACTATCATGTCCACTCGATACGAGTTTAATAGTATTGCTAAATTTTTCCTCCAAATCAGTATCAAGTGTTGAGTGCATATCTCGATTAATATTTAACGCAATCTTAACATATTCATCATCCGGTAATGGTTGAAAAGAATCAATTTCCTCCAACTGATGATAATAGAAATGCGCATCTTCCTTAAATGTTTCACTCGTGTCTTTCAATATATAGGCACTCTTTAATCCGCAAACAATAAATTCTTTAATATTTCTATCAATATTTAAATAATCAACAACTTCTTTGTAGTCTGTTTGATTGAAGCTACGATAATTATATAAATCTTTGCCTCTGTAAATAACTGCACCGTTTTCAGAAATAAAGAACATATCTCTTTCTCCGAATATAGATTGTAATTTAGCAAATTGATTTCCACTTGCAGCAATGAATTCTATATTGCGTTCTTTCAATGCTTTAAATATCTTCTCAAAACGGTCTTTATCATAATTCTTCTTAGAATCTAAAAATGTACCATCCATATCTACTGCAATAGCTTTAACCATGTGCAATCCCCCTAGTCCGTTGTATTCACATTTATTATATATGTCATCTAATTAGGGTTGTAGTTCACACTAACATGATGAAACTATATTCACATTCTGAAATTAAATACAATTAATAAAAATAACATGATTATTTCTAATGCTAAATTTAAAGGAGTGACACAAGATCTACATTGGATGTCTTGTATCACTCCTAATGACTTAGCATTTATGTTTTATGTAACGATTGGTGTTTATTATTTATTTAACTTGTTTCGCCACAAAGATTTTACGTTTTTCCCAAATACCGGTTTGCTCATTGTAATCGTCACAAGTAATTAATGTTAATTGATTCTTTTCACCTTTGTGTTCGTCCAATACTTCAACTTCGTCTGGATTAACATCACGTATACTAGTCATTTTATATTCGCGTGTTTCTTTTCCTATCTTGAAGTATACTTTGCTACCTTTTTTAGCTGCTTTTAAGTTTGTGAATTGGTAATGTGGTCTATCGGTAAATGTATGACCTGCGATTGATATATTTTGATCACTTAGCGATTCATCTTTCTCAGCGAAACTTACACCACGATTTAACTGTTCTGGTGTCGCTGGTCCAGGATACACGGGTTCTTTAATCTCTGCATCTGGCACTGATATATACCCTGCCATTTTAGTTTTATCCTTAGGAATGGTTGGTGTTTGTTTATTGCTAGACTTATCCTGTTTATCATATTGTTCTATTTTGTTGTCGTTATCTTTTTCATGTAAATAATTATCGATATGTGGTTTAGCAAATAGATACACTGCTACTAAGATGAGTATGACACCAAGTATCGTCATCAATCGATTAATCCAATTCTTCATTATGTATTACTCCTTTAACGTGACTTTCTTAGGTCATAGTATATCATGTTTATTTCGTAAGTTTAATTTAATTTATCGTGTCATATTTAATTACATATAGTTGCAACAATTGAAATCTCGTTTTAAACTGATACAAACTTAGAAAAGTAGGTACCATAATGATTAGAAAAGCAAAAATTGAAGATTTACCGGCAATACTATCAATCTATAATGATGCAATATTGCATACTACAGCTGTTTACACATACGATATTCAAACTTTAGATGAACGTAAAGCTTGGTTTGACATGAAGAATAAAGCAAATGAACCTATATTTGTATTTGAACAAGCTGGCAAGGCTGTTGGTTTTGCAACTTACGGTCAATTTAGAAACTGGCCGGCTTACTTATATTCTATTGAACATTCGATTTACGTAGATAAATCAACTCGAGGCAAAGGCATTGCTTCTCAATTATTACAACATCTTATTGAAGATGCCAGAACTAGAAATTATCGTACTATTGTAGCTGGTATCGATGCTTCCAATGATAGCAGCATCAAATTACATGAAAAGTTTAACTTCAAACATGCAGGTACCATTCAAAATGTTGGCTACAAATTTGATAGCTGGTTAGATCTTGCTTTTTACCAATATGATTTGCATGACAAATAAAAAAAGTAAGTGAGCCCCTTTTACTCACTTACTTTTCTTTTATCGTCTTTTTCAAAAAAGTCTTCCTTCTCATGAAAGAATTCTTTCTTAAATAAAGTTTCTATTTGTTTCCTCTTTTTCTCCGCAATTACAAAACCCACATAATAAAACAGGAATACAATAATCATACTTAGTGACATCGATTGTAATAAGAGATTCTCCCATGTTCCCTCAACTGTCCATAACTGTGTAATGGTTGTGTTAGTCACGAATATAAAAAAGATGATACATAACCTTAGCATATCATCATCCCCTTTTCGGCTATTTTAAACGTATTAGTGAAATTTTGCAATAACTTTTTTAAATTTTCTGATAAATAAATGGAAGTAGAACATATCTGATGTTTTCTCAAAGTTTATTTCGTTTTAACCCCAGCTATCTTAGCTTGTAGAATTTCTTTATGAATTTCTCTTTGCTGGGGCCCCAAACCCCAGCTTGCTTAGCTTGTAGAATTTCTTTATGAATTTCTCTTTGCTGGGGCCCCGACTAGATTTAAAAATACTTGATTCAAGTGCATTTTCAAACCAGATAGCTACTGCCAAAATGATAAATCTGTCATAAGTATTAAAAAAGCCATTCTTAAATGTCATATTGACATTCAAGAATGGCTTCTAATTTCAATTATATTATGAAAAGCTATTAACTTCAGCTTCACCAAAGATTTTACGTTTAATTGCTTCTCCTGTTGGTGTACCTGCTAAACCACCAAGTCCTGTTTCTCTTAATTCAGCTGGTAAGCCACGTCCTACTTTATCCATAGCTTCAATAACTTCATCTACTGGAATTCTACTTTCAACACCAGCTAATGCTAAGTCTGCAGAAATTAATGCATTACCAGAACCAATTGCATTACGCATTACACATGGAATCTCTACTAAACCTGCTACTGGGTCACAAACTAGACCAAGTAAATTACTAATCGCTAATGCCATAGCGTGTCCAGATGCTTCCGGTTCGCCACCGAAGATTGATACTGCAGCTGCTGCTGCCATTGCTGAAGCTGAACCTACTTCTGCTTGGCAACCTCCTGTAGCACCTGCAACACTTGCATTGTTAGCAACAACGCGACCAAATAATGATGAAACGAATAAGAAATCAATCATTTGTTCTTCTGTAAGGTCATGTGTTTTTTCTAATTTAAATAATACGCCCGGAATCGTTCCGGAGGATCCAGCTGTTGGAGTTGCACAAATGATACCCATAGCTGCGTTTACTTCATTAGTAGCAACCGCACCTTTAACTGCTTCAACCATTTCATGTCCTGATAAGGCATGATTATTCTCGTTATATTTAGCAAGTTTAATGGCATCTTGGCCAGTATAACCTGTTACACTTTTAACACCTTCGCCAGTTGATCCTTTAATTACGGCATCTCTCATGACGTCTAAATTTTGTTTCATTGTTTCTCTAACTTCGTCACGCGTCTTGCCTGAAAGTTCCATCTCTTCTTGAATCATAATATCTGCAAAAGACATTTTATTTTCGACTGCGTAGTCTATAGTTTCTCTAATTGAATCAAACATCTTTAATCCCCCTCTATTTAATATAGGATATATTTAAGTGACTATATTTTTCTTTAATTTGATCTAACGTTGATTCAGATAATGCTTTGTTTAGTGGTAATACTGCTAAACTAAAATTATCGCCCGTTTGTGTCATTTCCTCTTTAATGTCTGCACCAAGTTCATTCACATCATTGATAAAGTGATTAACTTCTGATTTATTTGCCGCTCCATCCATTTCTAAGATAGGTAAACCATAGTTAAAATCAATGTCTAGTCCTTCTACACTGATGCGTTTTAATTTAATCGTACCGCCACCAATTGAGTTACCAATTACTTCGATGTGACGACCATTTCCTTCTGCAACAAGATACGCACAGTTAGGATGCTCACCAATACTGTCGCCTTCTTCTTCGATAATATTTACTTCAATGTTTTGATCTTTAGCGATTGCTAATGAACTCTTAATACGACTATCGAATGTGCTATAGCCCATTGCACCACCAACGATAGCTAAATCTGTACCGTGTCCTTGATGAGTTTGAGCAAAGGATTCGTAATAATGAATTGTTAATTTATCTGGCTGCATACCACCTAATACTGCATAAGCAGCGTTGCCAATTTTAACTGCACCTGCTGTATGAGAACTTGAAGGTCCCATCATTACAGGGCCAATAATATCAAATGCACTTTGATAATCGTAGCTTTTTTTAGTAGCCATAATTAAACACTCTCCTTAGGTTGTTTCTGTTTGCTAGGCAATTTTATGCTCATATTCATTAGGTTGAATTTTTTAATTAACGTACTGAAGATAAATGCTAATACCACACTTACAACTGCAACGACGATGATTGTAATTATTGATTTTGTAGCATCGTTAAATCCGAATAAGACGATTGCACCTGCAATTGGTGTTGCCATACCTTTAACACCGATTACGAGTCCGCTGAATGTAACGATACAAGCGTTTACAACACCAATAATTGCGTTCGTACCATATAATTGTAGAGGGTATTTTGCGATTAAATCGATTTGTGTTAATGGTTCAACAAATACTGCGAATGCTTTTGATTTACTTCCGCCAATATTAAGTCTGCTAAATAATACATAGTTAACAAATGATGCACCAGTACATGTTAAAGCACCGATAGCCATTGGTATACCAGTTAGTCCTAATAAGCTAGTTAATACCATTGAACTTAGTGGTGTCATACCCGTTACTGGAATTACTAATCCTAAAATAATTGCTAATGCGTATGGATTGTTGTCTCCTACTGATGTAACTGCACCACCGATTTGAGTTAATACAGCCATAACCCCTGGGCTAATAACTGTAGCTAAGCCAAATACAAGTGCTGGAGCAATTAAAATCACAGCAATTAAGTCCAACCCTTCTGGGACTTTTTTCTCGATAAATTTAATACCGAATGAAATAATATACGCTGCTATAAATGCTGGTAATAATTTAAAGTCGTGTAATACTAGTCCTATGATTACGGCAAAAACAGGTGAGATGCCCATTTTCAAGCCAGTTAAGATACCTACTGCAACACCTGCAAGGCTGCCTGCCAAATCTCCTATTGTTTGTAAAAACTCGATATGGAATACGCCACCAATAGCGTAACTTAGAAATGCTTGTGGTAAGAAAGTTGCACAAGCAGCTCCTGATAAAGCTTGTAGTCCTTGTTTACCGTATGGCGCAAAGTTTAAGAATAACGTCATAACGATAAGCACTAATACGAGTGTTCCTACTCCTAAAATGATATTCATTCCCCAAAACCTCTTTCTATTTATTTAACAACCATAGTCATAGTACACCCTGGAGAAAACGATTTCAATGCATATTCAAAGACAAAAAAATAAAATTGTGAAATAAATCATATTTAGAGAATTATTGAGGTTAAACTATTTTTAGTTTTAAATTTTTTGAAAAGAAATAAATAATATGTGTTATTTTACACTAATATGAACTGCTTTGTAAACCTTTTCAACAGCGTATTTATTAGTTGAAATTTCGGGTAAATTGTATACATTTCTTTGTTGATATTTTCACTTTAACGTGACAACTAATCTTTACATAACACAATGCTCACATTTGAAATTGTTGCAAAATTAAAACGATTTAGTTTTTAACATAATAAAACTGGAACAACCATTGCTGCTCCAGTTTATTATCATTGAATTAATCTTCAATTTTTAATAATGCTTCAGTTAATTGATGCGTATGACGGTAAATATCTTTATATACTTTATAATATGCTTCATATTGTGCGTGTCTTTTAGCATCTGGTTCAAATGTTTGAGCAATATCTATAAACTTATCTACACATTCATCGAAACTTTCGAACCATTTCAGTCCATATGCTGCAATCATCGCAGCGCCCATACTAGGACCCTCTTCGTGTTTTAACTTTCTTATTGTAGCATTAAAGATATCTGCTTGCATCTGCAACCAAAATGAACTTTTCGCACCGCCACCAATTGAAGTAATATGCGTAATCTCTTTACCAGCTTCTCGCATTAATTGTATAGAGTCATATAAAGAGAAAGTAATACCCTCTAATACTGCTCTAGCAAAATCTGCCTTATTATGGCTACCACTAATACCAATAAAACTGCCTCTTATAAAAGCATCTCCATGTGGAGTACGTTCGCCTGATAAATAAGGTGCGAATAATAAGTGGTTAGAACCAATTGTTGAGGTACTTGCTTGTTTAACGATATCGTCAAAGCTTTCATGTTCAAAGAACGTTTGTTTAAGCCAATTTAAACTGTAACCTGCTGCTAAGGTTACGCCCATAGCATAGAATGTTTGTGGAACGCTATGATCAAAGAAATGTATGTTGTTCTTGTATTCAGTGTAGCCTTTGCTTTCAACATTAAGTACAACACCTGATGTCCCGATACTACAAAGCGTATCGTTACCATTAATGATTCCTGCACCAATGGCACCACATGCGTTATCTCCACCACCAGCATAAACCTTCACAGGAGCTTTGAAACCAAGCTCTCGTTCTAATTCTGAACGTACTACTCCAACTTCCTCTGTTGAACGTACTAAAGGTGGATAAATATCTCCGATGCCTAATCGTTCACCTAGATCTCTAGTCCAATCATGTGTTTTTGGACTTAATAGTAATGTACTGGCTGCATCAGAATATTCCATGTGAATATGACCTGTTAAACAATAGCGTACGTAATCCTTAGGCAATACGAAGACACTTACTTGTTCCCAAAGTGATGGCTCATTTTGTTTCATCCAAAGCATTTTTGGAAGTGTGAATCCTTCAAGAATAGGATTGCCATTCAATCTTTCACCATATACTTCTTTGATTTGCGCACATTGTTCAGAGTTACGGGTATCATTCCACAGAATGGCATGACGTACAGGTTTATGTTCGCTATTCAATGGCACTAAACCATGCATTTGTCCTGAGAACGAGATCCCTTTGACAGTATAATTCGCCATTTCAGGCACTTCATTAATATATTTAATACCTTTCTTAACCGCTTTAAACCATTCTTCAGGATCTTGCTCACTATAACCGGCACGATCTTGTATCAACGTTAAAGGTTCACTCGTTGAAGCAATTACTTCTCCTTGTCGATTAACAGCTATGATTTTAACTGCACTCGTACCTAAGTCTATTCCTAATACTACATCTTCCATAACCATTCCACCTTGTCCATCATTATAAGAGGCGCTCATCTTACATATCATGTAAACAATTCAATATATATTTATTTTATATAATTTTAATATTAAATTCTATAACCCATATATTTATCATATCGATTTTAATGATAATTTCAATAGTAAACTATGATTTCAATTCTTTTCACTTTATTCCTATTTAGAAAAGGGAGTTGGACAGAAATAACATTTTCTCAAAATTTATTCCGTTGTCCTACCCCGTCAAAGATGACTAGGTTTGAAAAAAGCTTGATTCAAGCGCATTTTCAAATCAGTCAGCTACTGACAAAATGATAAAGTAGGCTGAGACATTTTATTTTGTCCCAGCCTACTTTATTATTTTGCTTTTGCCAAACCATTATCTATTACCAACATCTTGACCGATTTCAACAGTTTGATTATTTTTATTATATATTGCACCTTGAACACTACCAAAGTTTGCGTCATTACGTTTTTCTTTAACACCATATCCCATACTCTTGAATGTATTGATATCTTCATCACTTGTCGCATTCTCATAATAAACTGTACCACCATCGTTATAAAAACGTGGTTTATCAATAGATTCTTGTAGGGAACCGTCACTTCTTAAATAGTCAATCAACACTTCATTTAAGATGGTAGGAATTTTGTTCCCACCTGGTGTACCAATACCCATATAGAAATCCGGACCAACAACAATGGATGGTGATGTATAAGAACGTGGTGCTTTATGTTTTCCACCATAGTTCGGACTATTAGGATCACTTGAGAAATTTGTTAAAGAGTTGTTCATATAGAAACCTTGTTTAACAAATTTACCTGAACCAAAGAAACTAGATAATGTATTTGTAGTACTAGCAAGCTTACCATTCTTATCAATGACAACAAAATGAGTTGTACTCGTCGTATCTAATGACGTATCAAAATCACTATTCATTTCATTGCCGCCACTATTTACATTATTTAAATTGTCTAATAAATAATTTTCCGATAAGTGTGAGTCGTTATTCGCTTCCTGACCATTAACAATATCTCTATTTCGGTACATTACATCACGTGATTTAATAATGCCATTGATATAATCTGTTCTATCATTATTTGAATTGGCACTTTCATCAATTTTTAAACCTTGTAACATTAAAACCCCACCTAAAGGATTTGATGCAGAGTATATTGTATTATTTAAATATTTAGTTGATACTGGTTTCTTTTCTTCAGTTTTAAATGTTGAAAAGTCTTTCTCAACTAATTCACTATCGATTTGTTTAGATACACTCTTAGCAATATCCTTATAGAAATATTTAGGCCCCTTATCTCTAATACCTTTAAGTGTTTTAGCTAAAGCGGGCTGTTTAACTACATCGCCTTCACGTACTGTACGTTTTCCTTTGAAGAAAGGTGAATTTCGATCGATATCAGAACCGTAGATTTTCAAACTACGCTCTAATTCTGAATCAACTTCGAAGCCATCCTCGGCTAATGGCACTACGTAACTAAAAATTTTCTTCTCATCCATTTTACCTTCTCGTTGATGCATATCATGCATACCTTGCACAAATCCAGGTGTACCAATTTCATCGCCTTTCTTATAATTATAAGAAGATAGCGTTTTATATTCGTACATCTTTGGTTCTTCGCCTTCATTACCGTTATATGTAAGCGTGGCACCGCCGCCGCCTAAGCCTGACGAATGCGGTTCTGATACCGCTAGCGCATAAGAAACACCCATAGCTGCGTCTACTGCATTACCGCCATCTTCAATAATTTTATTACCGACACGCGTGGCAATCGCATTATTAGATGCTACGCCATATTTTTTATTACTGCCAGATGATTTATGATCTGCAATTTTATTTTCGAATAATGTATCTTTATCAGGTCTGTCTTCTTTATTAAAGTAGTAAAAGACAAATGATATTAAAATGGTGATAACTAAAATGACTGATAATGTCACTTTACTATAAATATTCATACTAACTGGCCCCTTTAGATAAATATTGCTCCGTTGCATCTTTTAATTCATTTTTCTCGTAGTTATCAAGGCCTTCGTTCGCTTTGGCAAACGTCACCATCAATAGAATTGCAATTATAATGAGCGTTGTTACAATACCTAACCAATGTTTTTTAATATTCAAAGGTATATCCTCCATTCTCCTCTTTAAGGTGAATTGATTTATCATTTATATTATTGTAATAACGTTGTGCCTCCATCTTATTCATGTTGTCTTTCGTTATTTTGCCATCTGCACCACGTACAGGTGTAATGCTAAATTTATTATGCTGCCCATTCCAATCGTGTTGAACTACCATACCTTTTTGGTTTTTAGATAAGAATGAATCTGATGTTAAATTACCTAAACTATAGAAGATACTTGCATTTTTATATTTTTCAACTTTTTGGACAACTGAGTTATGACCAATGATTACATCTGCACCGGATTTCACTAGCGCATGTGCGTATTCTTTTTGACGATCCGTCACACTACGTTCATTGGTAATACCCCAATCCACGTTTACGACAACTAAATCGTTATTTTCTTTTAAGTTTTTGATTAATGGAACAAATATTTTGGGGTCTAAACTAATAGATGTTGTATTTTTAAGTGGATCTTCATAGTTTGAACCTACATCAGTGAATGACACGTTAGCTATTTTTTTACCTTTAACCGTTTGTTGCACCGTCTTACTATTAATTGGGTTAGAGCCATTACCAGTCATAAAGTTATAATCCGTTTGTGCTTCCACTTGTTTACTTAAATCTTGGGCTTGCACGTTATCAATCGTATTATTAATTAAATTGACACTTTTAACATTTTCTTTTTTCAAGAACATTATATTCTCAATATTCTTCTTAATATTCGTTTTAGGATCATTTGAGAAATGGCTCACTAGAAGTGAAGCAGTTGAAAAGTCACTTTGTTGAAGTGGTTGCTTTAACCCTTTAAACACTTCGTTAAGATCCATTTGTCGAAAATGTTTATTCAATGTGATATTACCTAAATATGTACTACGAATATAATCATTACCTGAGCTTGGCATTGCCTCGACTGGCTCAACTTTTACAGCTCTAATAGCGAATACTAGAAGTACAAGTGCCACAATTAAAACGATAAGTGTATAGCTAAAATTGAAACGTTTGTGACGTTTCGATTGCTTAAGTAACCATTCGCTCGCTGATAACCGTTTTTTCTTTTTCATTACTCTGCGCTCCTTGCTCGCGATTAATTAATAAAGCTATATAAGAATAAGATGACATACGTGATACATGTAAGTAACATCGTTGTTGATAACGTAATCACGACACCTTGCTTTTGAATTGTATTCGCAATGATTCCAGGAATAACGACACCAATACCAGACACTTCAACCATTTCAAATGGCGTCAATGGATAAATCAAGTCGAACAGGAATTTAAGTACCATCCCAGTTAAAATCATCGCCGCAAATTTTCTTCTTCCGTACAAAATAACCCATCTACTAATACCATATGTAACTATGAAAAATGTTAAACAACTAATAACTAACACAGATAACAACATGATGGGTTGATCGAATATAAGTGCTAAATAACCCGGTACAACGAGTCCTGCTGGATTAATCCCAAATTTCTCGGCAAATATTAAACTTAATACAATACCGACAAATAGGGAGAAGTATAATTCTGAACCTATCATTTTATTCTATCCCTTCTATAAATTCTGCTATTCTACCACCTGGACCATGAATATTTCCTACACAGAATATGAGTGCGTTTTGTGACTCTTGCAAAATAGCTTTCTCAATTTCTGGGAACTCACGGTTTTCAAAATTAAGATATTTTTTATCAGGTAAGTGCTGCATTAAGTCTGTCACCATTTGTGTACTTTTACCTGTACAAATGAGTGTGTCAAAGTCTACATCATCAATAAAGTTTTCAACAAATTGACGCGTTCTATCTACCCTATCTGAACGACAATTTAAAATCACTACTTTTTTCGTATATGGATAGTTATAAGATTCAACTTTGTTTAAAATAGCTTTTGTCGATTGAGGTTCATTAGCAGCAAATGCATTAACAAATACATTTCGTGTGCGATTTGCATTAAAGTATTTGATTTCAACCGCACCAGGATCAGGTGGTGCATTTAACATGCCTCTCAATGCTGTTTCCTTATCAACGCCAACAGCTTCTGCAACGCCTAATGCAATAGCAACATTATCTGGGAAGACGAGATATGGAAACTTTCTTAAATATGATTCCGGAACTTCATCTTTATCTACGACAATTAACTTTGTTTTACGTTTCTTAGCTTCTTTTGCGAAGAATTTCGTATAGTCGTCTTTCATAACAACTAAAGTCCCTTTGTAAGGAATTGTTGCAGTAAACGCTTGAGCAACATCTTGAAGTGTAGGTCCAAGTACGTCCATGTGGTCTTCCATGACATTGACGATAACGCCTATATTGGCTTTAACTAAATCTTTTTGAAAAGTAATTTGATAGTCTGGATTAACTGCCATACATTCATTAACTAAAGAGTCAGCTTTTTGTTTAACAACTTTCCGCACAATGTCACGTTGTTCACCAATATTCGCGCCTTGTGGTTTTCTAATAACGGGGTATTCCTTGTCAGTAAACCAATACAACATTCGAGCATCTGTGCCTGTGGTTTTACCAATAACATGATAATGGTCTTCTCTTAATACGCTATAAATCATTCTCGTAATCGTTGATTTACCACGAATACCATTTATGTTGATTCTAATTGGAATCTTATTGAGTCGATTAGTATGGCGATTCTTCTCTTTAATACCAAGCCATAAAATCAATGCGATACAAATTATAATGAGAATCACAGTGTAGTACCTCTCTTTAATTGTTTTAATATTAAGTTGTCTAAATACGTATTTCATTACTATGTATATCAAAAATGTCTTTAAACATTTTCTATAGAAGTGACTAATAAATCCAAACGCTCTTGCTTCATATGAACATAATAAATAAATTATTACTTCTAATAAGGATATGCTATCATGTGCGTATTTAGTCAGTTTTAACATTGTAAATCTAATGTAAAATTATATTAACAAAGATTAATTTTTTTAGAAATATTCAATATTTTACTTTTACAAATAAAGAATGATTTTAAAAATATTTTTCTAAAATTTAAATTTAGTTCTAGTTATTTGAGAAATCATCAAATATTTACGTCGCATTTACATTAGATTAAAATTCTGATGTTAATTTAGAGGTAATTAAAGATACAACTTTAGGAGGATACTGATGGGTAAACCTTTGACTAAACCTGTTAAGATAGCAATTAGCATATATTTAGCAATGGTATTATTAATTTGTTCAAGCTATTTGGTATTGATTCTTGTGGGTAGCTTACAAGGCAATGATATGAGTAGTTCAGTTTTAGACACAGACCATCAACACATTAATAGTGTTACTAAAGATTCTAACGAAGGCATAAATGATACAAAGTTAAATAAAGCTTCAGCAACAAGTGATGATGTTGCCAAAGAAGAAACCGTTTCAAATACAAATGATACAATTTCAAATACAAATACTGAAAAAGTAGGTGCAAGCTCATCTGATTGATGACACTATGCACCTATTTTATTTTAAATACTTTGCATATTTTATTTGAAATTGCTTAGGAGTGAGTGAATATTTCTGCTTAAAATTTTGTATAAAGTAACTTGTAGTTGAGAATCCACAATCCATTGCCACTTCAGTCACATTTTTATGATGATACATGAGTTGCTTAGCACTCTGCTCTAGTCGATAATTTTGTAAGAAATTGAGTGGCGTGTCCCCTGCAAATCGTTTAAACAACTTAATCGTCTCCGCTTCGCTCATATGAACCATATGACTTAACTCACTCAGTTGCACCTTTTTATGATAATGACTTTGTAAGTATTCAATACATTGTTTAACTCTTGGATCAAAGAAATATTGATTGATTTGTTCATATTGATCAAAAATATTTAAAAGATGATTTAGACATTGATAAAATTCGCTAAGAATTTGCAGTTGATAATAATCTCTTTGTGATAAGTAAATATGTCCTACTATCTCAATACGCCGTAACAAACTTACATTTTCTTCATCTTTTGGTATTAATTTAATAAATGGAATGGATTGCGCTTGATCAACAATTCGACTAACATAAGTAAAATTGATATATTCCGTGACATTGGGCAATCCAATGTTCCAGCAATAGAAACGCGCGCATTCATTCGCGTCACGAATTTCATGTACAACGTTTGAATTAATAAATAATCCCTCCCCTTCATGTATCTCCAATGTATTTTCTGCTAACTTTACCTTAATCACACCGTTTGTGACATACATAAATTGCAAGGCATAATGCCAATGTAAAGGTATATATCCGAGTAATGTCTCACTCAATGATGTATGTAGAATGACATGTGGCCAACGTCGATCAGGATAATTAATCTTTTCTTCTAAGTCTTCATTAATAATAATATTAGAAACCATATCGCACTACCTCAATATCTTGATACTTTTAATTACTATTTGAGTATTACCAAATTTATATACATTATATTATGAGATTTATAATAAAACAAAATACAGATGGAGGTGCATTCAATGAATCACACACAACACAGATTAAAAGGAGTATTATTTGCAATTATAGGTGCTACTTTATAGGGATTAGGTGGGACTGTTTCCGACTTACTCTTTAATCAACGAGATATTGAAGTGGATTGGTATGTTACTGCTCGCCTACTAATAAGTGGCATCTCCTTGTTGAGTCTGTACAAACTATTACATCCTAAGCAATCTATGTTTATTGTTTTTAAGAAGCCCAAAACAATTGTTAATTTGTTTATATATAGTTTAATCGGAATGCTTTTTGTCCAATACGCTTATATGGCATCCATCGCAACCGGCAATGTCGCAGTAGCTACACTTCTCCAATACATTGCACCAGTCTATATCATTATTTGGTTCGTCATACGTGGTCTTGATGTATTTCGTCCTTTTGATATTTTAGCCATTGCAATGACGCTAATTGGGACTTTTTTACTTTTAACAAATGGATCTATCTCTCATTTAGTCGTATCACCTACGAGTTTGTTCTGGGGAATCATCTCTGGCTTAGCACTTGCGTTTTACACGATTTATGCCACAGGCTTACTTGAAAAGTTCCCTTCAATTCTAATAGTAGGATGGGCAATGATTATTTCAGGTTGTGCAATGAGTTTCAAGCATCTTATATGGGATGTTAGCTTTAGCAACATGAGTGCATCTACAATCATTTATGTAATTTTTGGTATTATCGCTGGGACTGCTTTCGCATTTTATCTATTTATAGATAGTCTTAAATACTTATTACCTAAGGAGACAACGTTATTAGGTACGATTGAACCAGTGATAGCAGTTGTTACAAGTGCATTATGGCTTGGTGTTACTTTCCAATCAGTCCAAGTCATTGGAATCGTATTAATTCTTATTTTAATTTTAATGTTGTCACTTAAGAAACAACCTGAAGAAATGTAATCAATAATGTAGCGCCAAGGAATTGAACGATGACTAGCCTGAATAGCACAGAATTCTTCGTGAATTCATCGTGTCACTTTAGTAATCATCTCGTCCTCGGCGCTTAATTTTTATAGAATAATTGATTTAAGTTGTGTAAAGAATTTCTGTCTTTCTGGTAATGGGAAGATAGGATAAATGTGGAATAAATTATATCCTGGCATAAAATCATGTTCAATACCTTTATCATTAAGCATTTGGGATAATTTTAAAGCGTCAGGGTATAACGTTTCCTTTGTACCAATAAAAATGGATAATCGACCTAATCCTTCTAAGTCACCGTTAATTGGCGATATTCTATAGTCCTCAATAGGTAATTGGCCAGCCCATAATTTTATAAAGTATTTACTACCTTCTATACCTAACATTGGATCAATACGTTCATACGTTTTATCATCTGGATTGCTTAACGTACCATCTAACACTGGAGATAGCATTACAATATGTCCAGGTTGTGGAAGTGTAGTTTCTGCTTTTAAATATTCGGCAAATGACAATGCAATTTGTCCGCCTGCAGAATCTCCCATCACAATAAGCTGTTCACTGCTTTCAACTTTGGCAGCTTGTTTATCATAAATAAGTTTTAATAATTCGAATGTAGTACGATAATCACGATGAGGTACTTTAGGATATATCGGCATAATGACCTTCGCATCAAGTTGTCCTGCGAGTTCATCTATAAAATTAAAATGATTATCTAGTGGATCTTGGAACCATGCACCACCATGAATATATAAAACAACTTTTTGTTGATGGTTACGTTGGTCATTCACAATATATGTGACGCACCCATTCCAACTTTTTGTTCGAACGTCATGTTTAAATTCATAACTAGTGCCACCATATTTTCCAGCTGTAATTTCTTTCGTTTCTTCCAATGCTTTTTTCGCGTCCGCTTCATTTTCAAACGTTTTTTTCATGCCAGACATTCGTATATATTTTTCAGTTATAAAACTTTTGTAACTGCGTTTCTCTTTAACTTTAATAAATGCTAATGTTCCTAATATCGCAGATGTTGCTACGGTTATCATACTTTTTTTCATAGCTTAAACGACCTCCTATACATGTCTATATTATAAACCTTAAACGACAATTCATTTAGTAATTAACACTGTTATCGTTAAACAATATTTTCATTTTAAGGAAAACATGCTATCCTTATATAAATTATCTGAATTTTCAAATTATAAAAGGGGGCAACGATTTATGGCACGTCATAAAATTGTACTTATTGGAAGTGGCTATGTAGGATCTGCGTTTGCACATGCAATCGTAGCTAAAGGTTTAGTGGATGAGATGACAATTATAGATATTGATGAGGATAAGGCTAAAGCAGATGTGTGGGATTTAAATCATGCGACTCCATTTGGCGATAACTTCGTAAATGTGCACGTCGGACAGTATGAAGACTGTAAAGACGCTGATATTATAGTGATTTGTGCAAGTGCTAAACTTGCTAAAGGTGAAACACGTCTTAAGCTACTAGAAGATAATGTAGACATTTTTGTCCCAATGATTCAACGTATTGTAGATAGTGGTTTCGATGGCTACTTTGTATTACCTTCCAATCCTGTCGACATTATGAGTTACGTCGTTAAACGAGTGTCGAATTTTCCTAAAAATAAAATCATTGGTTCAGGCACTTCTTTAGATACTGCGCGTTTCCAATTCTTTTTAAGTCGAGAATTCGATGTAGCACCGAATCAAGTCTATGCACCTATTATTGGTGAACATGGTGATTCACAAGTCGCAGTATGGTCACACGCACAAATTGCAGGTGAGCCGGTGTTAGATTTATTACCTTCTAATACGAATATAGAAGCATTTAAGACTTCCATTTCCAACCGTACAACTCAAATTGGTTACGATATTTATGTTCGAAAAGGCACAACCAATTTCGGAATATCACTAAGTCTAGTTAGAATCGTAGAAGCCATCTTATTTAATAAAAATATCATTATGAATGTTTCAAGTTACGTTGGCGGTGAATATGGATTGAGTGATGTATATATCGGTGTACCTACCGTTATTAACGGAAATGGTGCTGACCGAATTATTGAATTAGCTCTCTCAAAAGAAGAATTATCACAGCTACATCATTCTGCTGATATCATCTTAGACTATCAGCGACAAGCCGATGCTATCATTGATCAAATGTGCTGATATTAAAAGTAAGTGCGTAAGGAGCGGGACAGAAATTAATTCGTAACCCCAGCTTGCTTTATTTGTAGAATTTCTTTATGAAATTCTCTTTGCTGGGGCCCCGCTCTCACTTTATGTTTCAGAGCAACTATCATACATTAATTTCAACTGATGTTCGAATCGTTGCATATCTATAAATCGAGCTTGGCGATGCATTTCTTTACCATTCATAAAGATTAAATCAACGGGTACAGTAAATATAGATAATTCACCTGCAATGGTTTCGACATCTGATTGATTTATGACGGCGAGTTCTGCATTAGGGTAAGATGCTACAATATCTTCAATTTGTGGTAATACTGCATGGCACACTGAACAATGATCCCGCATTACGTGAACTACTACTAACTGATTATTATTAATAATTTGATGGAAGGCTTCCATATTACTCAAATGCTTTGCCATATCCTCACCTATACTTTCACTTATTTTAATAAGTTTTGAAATACCTCTGGCATCTTAGTTACTCTTTGACGTTCTAAATCTAAGAAACCACCTGTTTGCTGTCCAATACAATGCACTTTATCTCCAGAGGTAATTTCGAATTTAAATACCCATTTCATTCTTCCATCTTTAACAAACCAGCAACGCCCCACAGGTTTATCGTGTATCGTAATTGGAACTTTATACTCTATTTCTGTCTTCATTAATATTGGCGATATATGTTGCTTCATCATTTCTGAAAATGTCATATATTCATTAATAAATATTGTACGTAAATCTTCAAACCAGCGTATATAGACGATATTACTTACAATCCCCATTGCATCGATATCGTAATTGTTAACTTCTATTTCTCTTTCGGCGACTAACAAGCCTTCATGTTCCATAAAATATAATCTCCTTTAAGTCATCATTCAATTATATTCTACGACGTTTACATGCATTTTTCATCTACTTTAACTATACAACATTTAATGAGCGTACTATATACATGTCTATTTTATTATATATTATTTTCATTAAATACATAACCAAATTTACATAGTATAGTGTTTGTGAAAATATTCGCATATTTTATGAGAATAATTCATATGAAAGCTTATGTTTATGAAAAGCCAGGCTTTGCAAAACTGATTGATAAAGAGAAGCTAATCATTACGGAAAGTACAGATGCAATTATTAGAATGGTCAAAACACGATTTGTGGTACTGATCTACATATTATTAAAGTCGATACATCGGAAGTACCATCAAACACAACACTTGGCCATGAAGGTATTGGTTTCGTTGAATCAGTTGGTTAAAGTGTAAACAATTTCAAAGTTGGAGATAAAGTCATTGTTTCTTGTATCTCGTCGTGTGGTAAATGTTACTACTGTAAAAAAGGTATTTATGCACATTGTGAAAAAGATGGCGGTTGGATATTAGGTCACCTCATAGATGGTACACAAGCAGAATATTTTAAAGTACCTTTCGCAGACAACTCTTTATACCATGCACCAGAATCTTTACCAGACGAAGCACTCGTTATGCTCTCTGACATTTTAGCAACGGGTTATGAAATTGGTGTTTTAAAAGGTAAAGTTAAACCAGGTAGTACGGTTGCGATAGTAGGTGCAGGTCCAGTTGGATTAGCTGCATTATCAACAGTACAATTTTATTCATCTTCTAAAATTATTATGCTCGATTTGGATGATAATCGTTTAGCAACTGCCAAGGAATTAGGTGCTACACATACAATTAATTCAACGAATGTTGAAGATGCTGTTGCTCAAGTAAAAACATTGAACCATCGTGGTGCGGACGTAGCCATTGAAGATGTTGGTACTCCACAAACCTTTGATTTATGTCAAAAGTTAATTGGTGTTGACGGACAATCGCTAATTTTGGTGTTCATGGATTACCAGTACAATTTGATATCGATAAATTATGGATTAAGAATATCAATGTGACAACAGGTTTAGTTTCGGCGAATACTACTGAAGAATTGTTGGAAGCTCTCAAATCTAAAATCATTCAACCTGAACAACTCATGACACATTATAGTAAATTAAGTGATATTGAACATGCTTATGATTTATTCAGAAATGCTACAGATCATAAAGCTATCAAATTATTAATTGAGAATGATATAACTGAATAATGTTGTTTATTAAATAAAAAATAAGGGGGACAGCATTCTTTCTGAATTCGTCGCCCCGCCATGGCAAAGAGGATTAGAATTGAAAACCTTGAGACAACACCTTTTCAATTCAGTCATCGACTGCCAACACATAAAACAAGCCTGAGACACATATGATGTCCCAGGCTTGTTTTATTATTTAATTGTCATAATGCGTTTACCAGGATCTACTGAATCAACATCATCGAATGTTAATGTTTTATCACCCTGATTTGTAATAATCACTGGTGTGACAACACTTGGCGCATGTTCTTTTAAGTATGCTAAATTAATTTTCATTAATGGTTGACCTTGTGTGACAGGTTCATTGACATCGACTAAACTTTCGAAGCCTTCACCATTCAATTTCACTGTATCGATACCAATATGAATTAATACTTCAATTCCTGTATCAGATTCTAAACCGATGGCATGTTTCGTTGGGAAAATCGTTTTAACTGTACCATCAAATGGTGCTACAATTTCGCCTTTTTCAGGAACAAACCCAATACCGTCACCCATCATTTTTTCTGAGAATACTTTATCTGGCACTTCAGATAATGGAATAATATGACCCGTACCTGGTGCATAGATATCAGTTTCTTTTACCTCTTCCAACTGTACTGGCTCATCTGATGTATCTTCAGTCACAGTGGTTTCACTAGGTTTTGTGATGTCTCCATTCATAATACGTGCCATATCATGTTTAATTTGATCTGATTTAGGTCCAAAAATCGCTTGCATATTATTTCCTACTTCAAGCACCCCTGAAGCACCAAGCGCTTTTAGTCCTTCAACGTCTACTTTAGATTTATCATTGACTTCAACACGTAAACGCGTAATACAAGCATCTAAATGCTTGATATTTTCTTTACCGCCCATTGCATCTAACACATCAAATGGTAATTTACTTGCAGATGTATTAGCTACAGAGGCTTGTTTATCTTCACGACCTGGCGTTTTGAAGTTGAATTTAACAATTAAGAATCTAAATACTACATAATAAATGACAGCGTAAACTAATCCTACCGGAATCACTAACCACCATGGTGTTTTATTTGGAAGAATACCTAATAAAACAAAATCTATGAATCCTCCAGAGAATGTATATCCAAGATGTAAATTTAGTAGATAAAGCGTTAAAAATGATAATCCATCAAGTACTGCATGAATAAAGAATAATAATGGTGCTACGAATAAGAATGAAAATTCTAATGGTTCAGTAATACCAGTTAAGAATGATGTTAAAGCTGCTGATAACATCAAGCCTCCAACTACCTTTTTATTCTCAGGTTTAGCTGTTTGATAAATTGCTAATGCTGCTGCTGGTAATCCAAACATCATAACAGGAAATTCACCTTGCATGAATTTACCTGAAGTTAAATGAACACCTTCACGTATTTGCTCAATAAAAATACGTTGATCTCCTCGAATAATTTCTCCAGCTGCATTTTTCCAAGAACCAAATTCAAACCAAAATGGCGCATGGAAAATATGATGTAAACCAAATGGAATAAGTAATCGTTTAATAAATCCAAATAAGAATACTGCCAATCCAGTATTAGAATCTAATAAACCTGTACTAAATGCATTTAATCCATTTTGAATGAATGGCCAAATCCAAGCCATTGGGAAAGCTAAAATAAACGATGTCGTTGCCATCATAATCGGCACAAAACGTTTACCCGCAAAGAATCCTAAATACGATGGTAAGGAAATATTATAAAACTTGTTATAACACCAAGCTGCTAGAGCCCCTATAATAATCCCACCAAACACTCCAGTTTGAAGTGTAGGTATGCCTAAAACATTTGCGAATCCTTTAGATGGGTCTTCCAATTGTGCTGGCGTAACATTTAAGAATGCTCCCATTGTTTTATTCATAATAATAAATCCGACAAAAGCTGCAATGGCTGCTACACCATCTCCACCTGCTAGTCCTATTGCTACACCGAGTGCAAAAATGATAGGTAAGTTATCAAAAATAATACCACCAGCACCTGTCATCATGCTAGCAATATTTTGAATTACTCCATTTTTAATAAATGGAAGATATTGCTGTAATGCTTCACCTTGAAAAGCTGTTCCAATTGCTAGTAATAATCCAGCTGCAGGCAAGATTGCCACAGGTAACATTAATGCTTTACCAATTCGTTGCAATTGTCCAAATAGCTTTTTAAACATTTTGATTCAATCCTTTCAATGTATCTTTTTACGCATTAAAAAAGCATGACCAAATAAGCTCATCATTTATGACAAAAATAATGATAGCTTATCTGCTCATGCCTAATCGAATAGTAACACGCAGTTCTTTTTTAACAATTTAATTATACCTATAATATAAAGCGTTTTCAATATTTTTTTGCTAATATCTTACATTTTTTATAATTTAAATATTCGGCTCTAGGTCAAATCGGACTGATGAGTCCAAATATTGAGAT